>JBIOGX010000084.1:0-8430 GCA_044448445.1 Chitinophagales bacterium | reverse complement strand
TTTCTGACCCTGTGGAAGTTATTTCGTTAATTTTCCCAAGTTATTTTCTGCCCAGTGAAATCATATAAATTTTGTATCTTTCGGGCGGTATGAGCGATCATACCATTTTTTATCCTCCTTATGACCATATTGTATGGGCATGATGGGAAAAAGAGCAATTAACTATTGATCTGAAAATATTATAAAAAATGTTCGCATACTTGGAAGGTAACCTCGTATATAAATCACCGTCATTGCTGCACATGGCCGTACATGGGGTAGGGTACGAGCTAAATATAACGCTGCAAACTTATGGCAGGATACAGCACCTGGAAAACTGCAGGCTATATACTCATTTGCAGATACGTGAGGATGCGTGGGTATTATATGGGTTTGCAGACGAAGAAGAACGGGCCACTTTCAGGCAATTACTGAATATCAGCGGCGTAGGCGCAGCAACCGCCCGTATTATACTTTCTTCACTCTCAACCGATGAACTGGAACGGGCTGTAGCGGTTGGTGATAACCATGCACTGGAACGGGTGAAAGGGATAGGGGCTAAAACCGCGCAACGTATTATATTAGAATTAAAAGGGAAGCTGTTAAGACAGAAAAATACATCGTCATTATCCCTTGGAATGCACAATACAACGCATGAAGATGCGTTAATAGCATTAGTGAACTTAGGTATCAACAGAGGGGTTGCCGAAAATGCTATAAAGAAAATAAATAATGCATCTTCATTGACAGTGGAAGAGTTGATCAAGCAAGCGCTTCGTGCCTTATAAATATCGCTAAAGAATAAAACTTGAAGGGGAAGAGTAATTTTGGATATAAGTTTTTGTTTTTTATAGCGTTTGCGGCTGCTATTGCAAATGCGGCTGCACGCGGCCACCGCCCCTTTTTTATTCATTTCGACCCTGATCCGGATACCACAACCTCACAAAAAGACAGTTTAGCGAAAGCGGATACCCTGCATAAATTAAGGTTCCCGATTTATGATAAGACCGGAGACCCCATGACCGATTATAACCGTCCGAGGAGTATAGACCTCAATGATCCAAAGAATGAGACCAGGGGTTTTGAATATGACCCGGACTCCAACAGGTATAATTACAATAACAGGCTGGGGGATGATTTTTTGCGCAACCCTACCTACCTGACACTTGATGAATATGAAAAGTATCGCAGCAGGCAGGATGAAGATGCTTATTGGCAGCGGAGGCTTGATGGGTTAATGCTTTTTAATAAAACACCCGAACTACCTCAAATGTATAAGGAAGGTTTGTTTGACCGTATTTTCGGAGGCAGTTCTATACAGGTAAGGCCGCAGGGAAATGTAGATGTAACTTTTGGCGGCAACTGGCAGAATATTAAAAACCCGACATTAACACAACGCGCTCAGAAGTATGGTATTTTTGATTTTGATATGCAGATGAACATCAATCTGCTCGCAACAGTAGGTGATAAGCTGAAACTTAACATCAGTAACAATACAAAAGCAACCTTTGACTACCAGAATGTGCAGAAGCTGGATTATAGCGGGAAAGAAGACGAGATGCTCAAAAAAATAGAAGCCGGTAATGTAAGTTTCCCGTTAAAGAGCAACCTGATAAGCGGTGTACAATCTTTGTTCGGAATAAAAACGCAATTGCAATTTGGCAAGCTTTGGGTAACTGCCGTGTTGTCGCAACAAAAATCGCAGCGTAAAAGTCTCACCATACAGGGAGGCGCACAGGCGCAACAAATAGCTATCAAGGCCGATAATTACGAAGAAAATAAGGACTTCCTGCTTGGGCAATATTTTCATGACAACTACAATAAAGCATTAAAGGATTTCCCGGTCATCAAATCATTGGTTACTATAAACAAAGTGGAAGTATGGGTGACTAACCGAACCGGTGCAGTGACCGGGGTAAGAAATGTATTATGCTTTATGGATATCGGGGAAGCAAATCCTTATCTCGCTACCTTGTCAAACCCGGCAAGCGGCATTCGTTACGGGCTTCCCGATAACAGCGCCAACCGCCTGTATTCACAATTACTGCAAAATCCTTATGGCCGCCTGCAAAGTTCATCGTCCACTGCAGCAAAGGCATTGGGATTAACATCAGGACAGGATTTTGAGGCTACCACTGCGCGCCAGCTATCACCATCAGAATATACGTTCAATGCCCAGCTTGGTTACGTCATGCTCAATACGCAGCTTAACCCTGATGATGTGCTGGGTGTAGCTTACCGTTATACTTACAAAGGTAAAGTTTACCAGGTAGGTGAATTTGCTGAAGATCTGCCGCCTGATACAAGCAATTCCAAAGTGCTGTTCCTGAAATTAATGAAGGGCACTTCCGCAAGACCTAACTTACCGATATGGAAGTTGATGATGAAAAACATCTATACTTTAGGCGGATTAGGGGTATCTAAAGACAATTTTGTTTTAAATATTCTGTACCAGGATCCCGGGGGCGGAGAAAAAAGATACATGCCGGAGGGACCGCTCCAGGGCACTCCATTCCTTACCATACTGAACCTTGACAGGCTGAATGCACAGAATGAACCTTCGCCGGATGGTATCTTTGACTTTGTAGAAGGCATCACGATAAATACACAGCAGGGTAAGATAATCTTCCCGGTATTGGAGCCTTTTGGCAATGACCTTGCAGCGGCTGTAACTACAATTCCTCCCAGTCTTACCTTGCCGCGTAAATACCTTTACCAGGTGCTGTATGACTCCACAAAAACAGTTGCCCTGCAGTCGCAACAGAACGACCGTTACATTATGCGGGGCTCCTATAAATCATCGTCATCATCAGATATTTTTCTGGGTGGGTTCAATATCCCCCCCGGCTCAGTATCAGTTACTGCAGGGGGAACAAAGCTGGTGGAAAACCAGGATTACCAGATAGACTACGGCTTAGGTAAAATAAAAATACTGAATACAGGTATATTGAATTCGGGAGTGCCTATCAATATCCAGTACGAGGATAATGCAACATTTGGTTTCCAGCAACAGAATTTCATGGCAGCGCGGCTGGATTATTATGTAAATAAAAATCTTACGCTGGGCGGAACGGTGATGCGGCTTAATGAAAGACCGTTTACCCAACAGGTAACGTATGGAGATGACCCTATTAAAAATACAGTACTTGGGATGGATGCAAATTACCAGACCGAGGTACCTGGTTTGACCCGCGCATTGGATAAGTTGCCTATATACGCCACAACGGCTCCATCGTTTCTTAACAGCAACGTGGAAGTGGCGGCGCTGCTACCCGGCCACCCAAAACAAATAGACGCATTAGACCCGGAAGGCTCAGTATATATTGACAATTTTGAAGGTACTACCAACAGTTATGACCTGAAATTCCCTGCCATAGCATGGTCTATGTCTTCAACTCCGTTTGGGGCTGTAAATAAATACGGGCAAACACTTTTCCCGGAAGCATCTAACAGCGATCTGAGTAATGATATCAACAGGGCGCGGCTGGCATGGTACAGCATAGAACCTACACTTGTGGACCCGGGCACCAGTGTGCCGGCTTATGTAAAGAAAGACCCGAACCAACACTATATAAGAATGGTGCAGATTCAGGAAGTATTTCCGAACAGATATACCGTAGCACTGCAAAATATTTTGAGCACGTTTGATCTTGGCTACTATCCAAAAGACAGGGGAGCGTATAATTTTGATGCTGTTAATGTTAATAATGACGGAACACTGAAAAACCCGGCAGGTAGGTGGGGTGGCATAATGCGGCCTATAGACAATACAGACTTTGAAGCGTCGAATGTGGAATACATCCAGTTTTGGGTGATGGATCCTTTTATCAATAATCCTACCTCACAAGGCGGGTCTTTATACATCAACCTGGGAGATGTATCAGAGGATATACTTAAGGATTCAAGAATGTTTTTTGAGAATGGTATCCCGTCTCCGTTTGACGCTACAAAACTGGATACTACAGCATGGGGCTATGTGCCCAAGTTTGAGCAGCAAATAACCCGCGCATTTGATAACGATCCGGCGGCACGGGCTATCCAGGACGTGGGATATGATGGATTGCCTGATCAATCTACCGTGCCCGGGCAACTAAGCGAGCAAACCAAGTTTGCTCAATTCCTGAATCAATTGCGCCTAAGATTAGGGGGAACTAACCCGGCATACCTTGCTGCGAACAGTGATCCATCGAACGATGATTACCATTTTTACCGTGGAGCAGATTATGATGCGGCAAATAATGGCGATGGGTTAGGTGTGCTGGCCCGCTATAAAAAATATAATAATCCCGATGGCAACTCCCCGATAACGAGCGCTAACGCAGCTTACCCTACCTCTGAAACCACTATACCCGAATCAGAAGATATTAACAGGGATAACACGCTAAATGAAGCGGAGAGCTATTTCCAGTATCGTGTTGACCTTAAACCCGGGATGACTGTAGGAACCAACAATATCATCAACATACAACACAGTACAGTAAAGCTGCCTAATGGCAATACAGAAAATGAAGATTGGTACCAGTTCAAAATTCCGATCCATAGCTATGATCATGTAGTAGGCGGTATAGGTGATTTCAGGTCTATTCGTTTTATGCGTATGTTCATGAGCGGCTGGCAGGATAGCGCTATCCTTCGATTTGCTACATTAGAGCTTGGACGCAACCAATGGCGCACTTACGACTATTCATTGGCAACACCTGGTGAGAATCTGCCCCAGCAAAACCAGGGGCTTACAGATTTTACTGTTTCCGCTGTAAGTATTGAAGAAAACGGGCAGCGCCAGCCGATACCTTATGTAATACCGCCGGGCGTAGCCCGCCAGCTTACCACTGTTGGCAATGGACAGCCTGTACAGTTGAATGAACAGGCATTGTCGCTGAAGGTCTGTGCGTTGCAGGATGGCGACGCAAGAGCGGTATTCAAAGAGGTAAATGTTGACATGCGGCAGTTCTCTTACCTGCGTATGTTCATGCATGCGGAATCTGAGGTAGGGCAGGCGCCGGTAAGAAATGCCGATGTGGACGCTTTCATCAGGATAGGCAGCGACTTTACCAATAACTATTATGAGTACCGTATGCCGCTTACCATTACACAGCCGGGCACAGCATCGGCAGACCTGATATGGCCGGCATCTAATGAGATGGACCTGGTTTTGCAGGACCTCGTTAACGCAAAAAAAGAACGGGATACCAAAGGGTGGCAAACTTATGTACCTTATGAAACAAAAGATTCAAAAGGCAACACAATAATAATAGTAGGTAATCCCAATATAGGAGGCGCTAAAAACATTATGCTGGGTGTACTGAACCCTAAGAAGTCCAACCAAACTCCGGGGGATGACGGATTACCCAAATGCCTGGAAGTATGGCTCGATGAATTGAGAATGGCCGGCATTAATGACCAGGCCGGATATGCGGCTGCGGGCAAAGTAGCTGTGCAACTTGCAGACCTCGGTAATGTAAATCTTTCCGGCAGCATGCATACTGCCGGATATGGCAATATAGACCAGAAAATAGAACAGCGTTTGCAGGATAATGCTTACCAGTATAATACGTCCTCCAATTTAAGTCTCGGTAAATTGCTGCCGCGCAACTGGGGTGTGCAACTTCCGTTGTTTGTAGGATATACAGAAAATGTAAGTACGCCAAAATATGACCCATACAACCAGGATGTGTTATTGAAGGATGAACTGAACTCTGCCGGCACTGCTGCTAAACGGGATTCAATAAAAAATGTAGCGCAGGACTTTACTTCTATCACCAGTATCAATCTTACCAACGTGCGCATACAAGGCAATACTGCAATGCCGGCTAAAACCATTCGTATGCCCTGGAGCATTAAAAATTTCGACTTCAGCTATTCATTCAATGACCAGTATAAACATAACCCAACTATATCGAGTGATAACTTAAAGACACACAGGCTTGGACTGGGTTACACATATAGCATCAAATCAAAACCCATTGAGCCATTTAGAAGAATAGTGAAGTCTAAATCAAAATGGTTTGCATTAGTGAGGGATATTAATTTTAATCCATTGCCTTCCACCTTTACCTTGCGTAACGACCTCAACCGTATAACCGAAGAAACACAGGTGCGTTATATTAATGATGGCAGCGGTTATAACATACCGCCTACCTTCTATAAAAACTTTACGTGGAACCGTGTCTATACACTAAGGTGGGAACTGACGAAGTCGTTATCAATGGATTATTCCGCAACCAACATATCGCGTATTGATGAGCCTTATGGCCGGATCAACACCAAGACAAAAGAAGATTCTCTTTTAAGCAGGATAGCAACGTTTGGGCATACTACTTCTTATATGCAAACGTTCAATAGCTCATACAATGTGCCGCTGGGGAAATTACCTCTTCTTGATTGGGTCAGTTGCCGCTTAGGGTACACTGCAAACTATTCATGGACAGGTGCGGCGCCAATAGCTTATGACCTCGGTAATACGATCGGAAACACACAAACCAAGACACTTACGGGCGAGTTGAACATGAACACGCTGTATAATAAATGGAGATGGCTTAGGGCGCTTAATTCAAAAGCTACTAAACCAAAATCGGCAAGCAAAACGAGCAACTCCGGAGGTCAGACAGATAACAATCAAAATGTAAAAGACCTTCGAAAATCCGTTAATAAAAATGATAAAAGTGACGCAGGTGGAAATGGGAACATAGTTCCCGCCGGTAATTCTAAAGGGAATAGCAACAATGCTGCCGGTGGCAATAAACCTGGCACGAATAGCAAAACTGATAGTACGAAGGCTAAAACTGACAGTACGAAGGCTGCAAATAATGACAATAATACAGTTGATCAAACCACGAGTCTTAGTGCGGCATTCCCAAATGTGAACCTTGCGAAAATGAGTGATGAACAGATTGATTCATTGGTGCAGGTATTGAAAGAGCAGGATAGGGCCAGGGCTGCAGCGGAAAAAGCAAAGAAGAAAGCCGACCGTAAAGCAGCCAGGAAATTAAGAAGGAGTAAAGTGCCGGAACTGAACACCGCGGAGAAAGTAGCAGGCCATATTCTTACAATGGTAAACATGGTAAAACTCAATTATACCCAGACAGCAGGTACAATTTTGCCTGGCTACATGGACAGCACGAGGTTTATGGGAGTAAACAATTATTCGAGCGCGCCTGGGCTTGGCTTTGTTTATGGTTACCAGCCTAATGCCAACTGGCTTGCGGCACAGGCAGCGGCGGGAAGGCTTTCGAGAGATTCTTTATTCAATGCCCAACTGCAACAAACTTATTCCAGGAACATAAATGCTACTGCATCAGTGGTGCCATTCAAGGACCTGAGGATAGACCTGACACTTACTCAATCATACAGTAAGTCGCATAGCGAGCTCTATGCGGATACAACATATCAACCTAACGGAGTGTTTCATCATTTTAATCCTTATGAAACAGGATCATTTAATATTACTACGGTGACCTTAAGTACGATGTTCAAAAAAACCGGTGAAGGGTCGCAGGTATTTAATCAGTTTTTGGCCAACAGGCAGATCATTTCAAAACGCTTAGGTACCAGCAATCCATATACCAATGGACTACCTGATCCTGCCGACACGACCTATATGAAAGGATATGGCCAGTTTTCACAGGATGTGCTTATCCCTTCTTTCATCGCAGCATATTCCGGGAAGAGTGCGGGTACAGTACCCCTGATAGATTACAATCATTCAAACATCAGTGATAATCCGTTTAAATTTTTTATCCCATTGCCTAACTGGAAGTTGGCGTATTTAGGCCTTGGCAAATTACCGTTTTTCTCCACTGTATTCTCGAACTTTGTGGTCAACCATGCTTATACTGCTACTATGTCTATGAATGGATTTAGCTCTAACCTGCTGTTCAATGACCTTTATGGACTTGGGTTCCCATCGTTTATAGATTCTAACTCACACAATTACGTGCCATTTTTTCAGGTGCCTAATGTTACTATATCGCAGGCGTTCAGTCCGCTTATAGGTTTTGATGCGTCATTTAAAAATAATCTGACGGCGAAATTTGAAGTGCGTAAATCAAAAATGGAAAGCCTTAGCCTTATAGATTACCAGATAAGTGAGAATGCGAGCACGGAATATGTAATTGGTGCGG
Source organism: Chitinophagales bacterium (assembly GCA_044448445.1). Classification (GTDB taxonomy): domain Bacteria; phylum Bacteroidota; class Bacteroidia; order Chitinophagales; family Chitinophagaceae; genus Nemorincola. The sequence goes on along the minus strand of JBIOGX010000084.1, from coordinate 331 downwards.
GATACCGTAAGAAAGGTTTACGATTGCCTTTTAAGGTATTAGGTGTGCAAAAATTAAAGAATGAATTGATTTTTAAGATGGATATAGGGCTCCGGGATGACATATATACCAATACCTTCCTTTCAAATAATATCAGTATTACTTCGCGTGGGCAAAAGGTGATAAGAATATCGCCAAGCATTGATTATTCTGTTACCCAGAAATTAACACTGCATTTCTTCTACGACAGGCAGCAGACCATACCTTATGTATCAAATTCATATCCCATGACGACCACACGCGCGGGTGTGACGCTAAGGTTTATATTTGCGCAATAAAAGAGTAAGTATAT
>JBIOGX010000083.1:0-8448 GCA_044448445.1 Chitinophagales bacterium | reverse complement strand
GATATATATTATTATGATAATATATACAAAACTAATCATCGTCAATCAGTTGAATTATGATTTATGTCAGGAAATTTCTAATGTTAATTACTATTGGATAGAAGGAGTCTCTTTGATCATTACTAAGTATTATCAGTAATCAGAGGACTATTAACGATCAGGGAAAAAAGCAGTTTGAGCTATTAATTAAAAAATATAATCAGTTTTTTGTTTCAGGATTTTGCTAAAAACAGGAATTTTGATGCGATTAATTACTTTTATGCCTGTAACTTATTAACCACTTTATGCGCAAATTAGCTTTTCTGCTCAGTTTTATTTTACCACTCCAGGCTCATTCTCAAATTATTACTACTATTGCCGGTACCGGAACATCCGGATTTAGTGGAGACGGAGGATCCGCAACATCAGCTACAATAAATTATGCCGGAGATATTGTTACTGATGGATCAGGTAATGTATATTTTTCTGACTATAATAATAATAGGGTAAGGAAGATTAATTCATCAGGAATTATCTCTACGATTGCAGGTACTGGAACCGCCGGGTATAATGGAGATGGTATTGCGGCAACAACAGCTAAATTAAATACACCTTATGGTCTTGCATTAGATGATACAGGCAATTTATACATTGCTGATTATGCCAATCAACGTATCCGAAAAGTAAATACTTCCGGGATAATTTCTACAATTGCAGGCACAGGAACGGGTGCATATAGTGGTGATGGAGGCCTGGCTATTGCGGCAGATATCTGGGTTCCAAATTATGTATGCACTGATCATTTCGGCAATATATTTATAAGCGACAATCAAAATAAGCGCATCCGAAAAGTGAACAACCTGGGTATTATTTCTACATACGCGGGAACCGGTTCAGGTGGTTATAACGGGGATGGAATTCCTGCTACTGCAGCCCAGGTAAACTCAACAGCAGGAATAAAAACAGATAATACAGGCAATTTGTATATTGCCGATCTTAGTAATAATCGTATCCGTAAGGTTACTACCTCCGGGTATATATCTACCATAGCAGGAACCGGCGCTGCAGGATATAGCGGGGATAATGGTGCCGCTACATCAGCACAAATGTCCGGGCCTCTTGCTTTATGCCTTGATAACGCAGGTAATCTATATATTTCTGACCAGGGTAACTATCGTATCCGGAAAGTTGATGCTTCCAATATCATTACAACAATTGCAGGTAATGGAACTCAGGGCTATAGCGGTGATGGCGGACCTGCAACCGCCGCTAAGATAAATAACGTTGATGGTGTATATATGGACGTTCCCGGCAATTTATACATTGCTGATGCTTATAATTATCGTGTCAGAAAGGTGATTTTTGGAAATCATCCTCCATACTTTACAGGCGGACCTGTACAAAATTTATCTGTTTGTCAAAATGCAACACTCATCCCTGTTAATTCTTTATTAGCAGTAATAGACACCGATGCAGGACAAACGGAAACCTGGAGTTTAACTACTCCTCCGGCTCACGGCACAGTTGTTGCTTCTTATTCTGCAACTTCCACAGGAGGCATGCTTACTCCCACAGGGTTGTCTTATACTCCTGTCGGTGGTTATACAGGCGCCGATGTTTTTAACGTAACTGTAAGTGATGGATTATCATCAGCCGTTACGCAGATTAATGTTACGGTTAATCCATTGCCTGATGCCGGAACGATCTCAGGTATTGATAGTGTATGCCCTGCGCATACAGTTACTCTGTCAGAAACGGTTTCAGGCGGTATATGGAGTACCAGTCATAATACCATATCCGTCGCTAACAGTTCGGGCATTGTAACTGGTATAGCGCCGGGATATGACACGATCATCTATACTGTTGTCAATGCGTGTGGTGTAGCATCAGCAATATTTCCGTTTAAAGTCCGTTCTGTTTCTGTTTGTCCTGCAGGAGTTAACACTATACCAAATACTAACAATGAAGGTATAAAGATATTCCCTAACCCTGCTTACAATACGCTCACTATATCTTCTATAGAAAAGGTCACTTATGTCGTCATAAACAACCTCCTGGAACAAAAGGTTTATGATCATACATTTAATGCTAAGGAAGTACAAGTGAATATTGCGGACTTACCTAACGGAGTTTATATTATTAGGATAAACGGATCAGAAGTCAGGAAGTTTTTGAAAGAATAATTCTACAACTCCTTCTTCATCAAAACATCTGTTTGGTCATCATTACCTAAACGAAATAGGTGGGAACCAAACAATTCAAATCCCCATCGTTTGTAAAAATCTATCGCTTTAAGGTTGTGTTCCCAAACGCCGAGCCATATAACATCATATTGTTTGCTTAGCGCATAATCTATGCAATGCTGCATTAATGCAGCTCCCGTTTTCATGTCCTGATTTTTCTGTAACACATATATCCTCTCTATTTCAAGGGAGCTATTATTTTTCAGCGCTTCGGGTATTTTTGTGCCACGCACTTTTGCATATCCAATAGGTATTCCGTTATCAGATGCAAGAAAGAATATGTTGTTTTCATCATTCAGTTCTTCAGTTATTCGCGCCAGGTTCATCTCTTCGGATATATACTTATCCATATCCTCCTTCTTATTGTATTGAGCAAAAGCCTCACAGAAAGTATCTATGCTTAGTGCGGTGAGTAATGCCGCATCCCGTGGTGTAGCGGTTGTTATAACCAGGTCCTTTGACCACATACTTTGTAATTGAACTGCAATTTAATAGTTAATGAACTCTTAAAGCTATGGTATGGGAAAATCCTGTTTTTTCCGCCTCGTTTATTTTTTGTACTTTTCACTATCAGGGGTTATGCGTAAACTGAATATTATTACAGCAATGTTTTGTACACTGTTTATTTCACAGTGTACAAGCGCACAAAATCATAGCGCTATGACTGATCATAAAAACAATCCATACTATTCCCGTACAGACACCTCGCATTTGCACGTAAGTAACGGGGAATGGAAGAAGATACTCCCTGAGGATGTGTACCATATAGCCTGCGAAAAAGGCACCGAATATGCCTATTCAGGCGAGTATTATAAAACAGACACAAAGGGTGCTTATTACTGTGCTGTATGCGGGAATCCTCTTTTCAGGTCTGATGCTAAATTCGCCAGCACTTGCGGTTGGCCCAGTTTTTATGAAGCCATAAGGCCAAATAGTGTGCGATATGAAAATGATTATTCGCACGGCGCGGATCGTGTAGAAGTACTCTGCGGCCGTTGTGATGCCCACCTCGGTCATATATTTGATGATGGGCCACCACCTACCTACAAGCGTTTTTGTATGAACTCTCTCGTGCTGGAATTTCAACCTGACGAAAAATAATACACACCGTTTCGCAGAAAGATTAGAATAGAAAACCACGACAGGCATATACCTGTCAAATAAAACCGGTTTATTTTCCCCTGGATTACAGCGAAGAAAGTTCAAGCCGACTCTTTATATGAGCGCGTATTTTACGCACATAATCAAAATAGCCAAGTTCCATGCGTACCCAAAAAATGGTAAAGATCAATAGGCTAATACTCAAAAGAGTATATGCTATTGATGACTCTTCGCCCACATATAAGAGCGCCATTGAGGCCAGGAACATAAAAGTGCAAAAGAGCACGATCAGCATAGGGCCGCCGGCGTCTAACTTGCGCATTTTGGAAGTGACCACAATATTTGTCTTATCTCCTGTTTCTTTTATATCAACATGAGTGATCGGCAATGTTTTGATTACATTGACCTGTTCTGCATGTGGAATGATGCGTAGTAAATGATCTTTTGCAGTTACTTCAAAATCCATGTCATGAATGGTAACGTGATTACCCATTAGCTGATTTATAAAATCTTCTTTGCGTAGTGAGGAGTAAAACCTCTGAGTTCTTGTAAAAAACATAAGAGACGTTTTAAATGGTTAAAACAATTTGCTTATCTGTTATATAGACGTATAAAACCATTAAAAGGTTGGTGGTATCAGAGACAAGCCCTAAACTCCCGATGAGGGCTAAATCAACAAAACTCAGTTTTATATATAACTTTGTAATCTGTTGATGGATAATTTTTACTGAAGTCCTTGACCAGTTCAATTGCGGATGGATTCTGTGAAAATGTATTTAATTCCATTTGCTCACTACGGATATAAACTTTCCACGACTTCTTATGAAAGCCAATCCCGCAAAAGATTTTTGACCACTAAAATCTAATTATTTAACTTGGACCATGAGTTCTTGTTTTAAAGTATTTGTTATATATTTTCACAATAATTTAGAACTTTTCTCTTTCATTTTTAAGGGAATGGCTTAATTAGAGTAGATTTTATACATACGATCTTTGCGGTTAAACTTTTAGAATATGGATTTAGTAATAGGCATTATTGGTTCGGGAGCTATGGGCGCGGGTATAGCGCAGGTGGCGGCTATGGCAGGGCATAAGGTGGTATTGTATGATAATAATACTGTGGCGCTTGATATGGCTAAAATAAGCCTCACCGCCACTTTGCAAAAACTACAGGAAAAAGGAAAGATCAGTTCTGCTGATGAGGTGCTGCAGCGTTTTTCTTTTACTGATAAAACCGTATCGTTTGCCGGCTGCGGGCTGGTCATTGAGGCTATAGTAGAAAATCTGGAGGTAAAGAAATCCGTATTTGCCGACATTGAAAAAATAGTGGGCGATACCTGCATACTCGCCAGCAATACCTCGTCTTTATCCATCACTTCTATAGCTGCTGCGTGCAGTAAACCAGATAGAGTACTGGGATTGCACTTCTTTAATCCTGCGCCACTTATGGCGTTGGTAGAGATCATACCCGCTATACAAACAGATGCAGATCTTATTCCCGCGGCAAAAGAGTTAATGGTACAGTGGGGGAAAACTCCCGTAATAGCAAAGGATACGCCCGGTTTTATTGTCAACAGGGTGGCAAGGCCTTTTTATGGCGAGGCGATACGCATCTGTGAAGAAGGGATCGCAGACATAGCCACTATTGATTGGGCAATGACAGAAATAGGCGGCTTCCGCATGGGGCCATTTACCCTCATGGATTATATTGGCCTTGATGTGAATTATGCGGTTACCGAAACCGTTTTTCAGTCTTTTTTCTACGATCCGCGGTACAAACCTTCTTTTTCTCAAAAACGCTTGCTGGAGGCTGGCCGGCTGGGACGTAAAAGCGGAAAAGGGTTTTATGATTATGCCAAAGGCGCAGTAATGCCTGTGGCGAATAAAGATATTACATTAGGTACACAGGTATTTGAACGTATCCTTGTTATGCTCATCAATGAGGCTGTGGATGCGCTGCACATGGGTATTGCAACAGCCGCCGACCTCGAAACCGCCATGACAAAAGGGGTAAATTACCCCAAAGGCCTGCTCCATTGGTGTGATGAGTGGGGAGCGGGCAAATGCCTCGAAATTTTAGATAATTTATATCATCAATATCATGAAGACAGGTATAGGGTAAGTGTATTATTAAGAAAACAGGCTATGGGAAATAAAAAAATTGTTTAATTTTCGGAAATGAAACGAATTCTACTTGTTGTTTTTTTGTCATTTTTGAGTTTTTCGGGTTTTTCGCAAGAAAAATCCAACACTATTATTAGCTTATATGCCGGCGGCGGTTGTGCTACCTCTAATAACTATGATGTTGCTCCTTCGGTAGGATTCAATTTTTTAAAAGGGATATTCCATCGCGCTTTTTTTGGTGCCGATGTATTTTACCAGACATACGCATTGTATTATGATAATGAACAAAATTCAGCAAAGCATGGAACAGGTAATGCCGGGGTGATCCTGCGGCATGCAAGCAGTTTTGCATTCGTGACCCCAAAGTTCGAATATGGGTTTGGCCATACACAATGCCTGAAAGCCTACCTTAGTTTTGGGGTCGGTTTTAAGACCGGGGGCTTTGATTCACTGCGCAAATGGGACCATAGTTACGGCACAAGCAGTGTTAACAATTACGACAGTACATTAGACTTGTCAAAAAATATAAACTCAATGCTATTTCGTGTAGGTGTTGGTTTTAAAGAGTACCTGCATCTTGGCCATCATTGGTGGTTTACTTTTACTGAAGATTTTGGTTTTTTACCTTCCGGCCTGACTAAAACCGGTGATCCTGATGCTCCGGCACGTACACAATATAGTCCTCAGAAACTGAATCCGGGCTATATTTCTTTGCAAATAGGTATTACGCATACAAGGTTCCCATAGTCATCAATAAAAGAAAGACAGGCTATGAAAAAAATAATTTTTGTTATCCTTCTGTCTTTTTTCAGCGCTTCTTCTTTTTCACAGGGCATGTATGGCTTCGGGCTTGGTTTGGGATATACCACTTCGTATCATTCTTACATTACACCTGCATTCGAAGGTTACTATTTATGGAAGCTTACTCCCCATATATATGCCGGGGGATCATTGTTTCTCCAGCGATATTCATTTCTTTATGACATGAAGGTTGATCCGGCTCACGTTAATTACTATGATATAATAAGCATCCGGCAAAAAAGCTCTTATCTTTTCTTTTCTCCAAAAATAGACTTTGGTATCGGGTACCGTAAATATGTGCATATCAGCCTTTCAGGCGGAATAGGTGTCATAATGGCCGGGAAGCAGTGGAGTAATGAATATGCGCCACTTCTGGCCACAGCAGGAGGAAATATCGGGGCGGATACAAGCGCGGTTAACACTTCTTATAATATTCCCAGGGTCATTTACCGGGCAGGGCTGGGTGTTTCAGAGCGTATCCCCACTTACGGGTTTTTCAATGTTATGCTTTCTCTGGAGTTTTCTTACCTGCCCGCCAACCTGAATAACACATCACCCAATTTTTATACCAATTATCTCTCCTTTACCGTTGGCCTCATGCATAAATATCCACAGGTAATAAAAGAATATTATTGATGTTCCCGGCAGAGGCCTCAATTAGTTTGTCAAAATGCTGATCAATCTGTTATTAATAAAGTATAGTGTCTTGCCCTTTTTTTGCTTTGATATTATACCTGCGCTAACTAATTTTTTCAGCCACGTTGATGCCGTCTGTCTATGCGCCATGCCCTTCTTTTCTAATAACTCAATTTTAAGATAAGGCGATTCAAACATCAGTTGCAGCAGATCATGTTTATAAGAAGACCCCAATACTTTTTTCAGTTCCCCTTCCGTTTGCTCTTTTAGGTTTATTAACTGTCTGATTTTTGCGGTTGTAAGTTGCGCTGATTCAATTACCGCTGCAAGGTTGTATATTATCCAGCCGTGCCAATTATTATTTTCCATTACTCCGCTTAGCAAATGATAATACAATGCCTTGTTTTTGGCTATATAAGCACTCAGGTGCAAAATTGGCTGTGGCAATAATCCTTGTTGTACTAAATAAAGCCCGTTTAATATCCTTCCTGTTCTTCCATTGCCATCTGTAAAAGGATGTATCGCCTCAAATTGGTAATGAATAATACCCATTTTTATTAAAGGGTCCAGCGTGGAATAATTATTGTCGTTAATGAAGCGCTCAAGATTTGCTAATTTTTCCCTGATTATATGAGATCCTTCAGGAGGCGTACAGATCATTTCTCCCGTAATTGGATTTTTCATAGCCGTTCCGGGTGTGTTTCTTATTCCTGCTTCTTTTCCTTTTATAACCTGGACTATCTCAACCAAAGTATTTATAGAAAGAATATTTTTTCTTTTGACCATTATTTCCCACCCTCTGTAAAGCGCCTCTGTACAATTCAGCACTTCTATTGCAGCTATGGGTACATTTCCATATCCTGTTATTGCCTCATATAGCTCATCCCGGGTAGTAACAATATTTTCTATCTCCGAGCTGTCTTTACTTTCCTGTAATGCAATCGTATTGATCAAAATCGCCGGGTCAACCAAAGTTGCACAAAGGCCATTTAGCTCCCCTAAATGCCTTGATGCGATTGCCAGTTGTTTTAGAATTTCCGGAGTTTCTATTTCCACATTTGGCGGTAATAAAAGCAGATCATTATTAGGGATATTTCTATTAAATACCATTTCTGTAGCTTTTTATATCGAAATTATTGAAAATTTTCGACACATACAATTTTTTATGTCGAATTTTATTTATTTTTTCAACACATTTATGACTTTCATGTTGAAATAGTTTAAAATTTTCGATATGAATATGGCTTATGTTAAATTAAAACAATTGATTTTAGTAGGAGTTTTCTAAATCTTTATTGGCTATTCCAAATAATCAGTGGGGAATATATTCTTTTCATTTCCTCATTTTAAATCTGATCCTGATATTTAATGTGGATATTCTTTTATTGCTTTCTCAACTTCCTCAATAAGCACCCCCAATTCCAATTGCATAGATACATTTATCTAATGATTTCTTGCCATAATTTTCATTAGTCCAGAGTGTATTGGTAAAAGTTTTCCTTTGAATTTACTGTTCAATAAATCACAGATAAACTTTAATTCCTTATAATTCATAATAATCAAT
>JBIOGX010000082.1:0-8452 GCA_044448445.1 Chitinophagales bacterium | reverse complement strand
GTGGTGCGCGAAAAAGATGTGCGCATAGGCGATACGGTATTGGTCGAACGTGCGGGTGATGTAATACCTTATATAGTAAAACCGCTTACCGACCTGCGCACAGGCCACGAACAGAAAATTAAATTCCCCACGCATTGTCCGGCCTGTAACAGTGAACTCGAACGGCAGCAGGATGAAGCTGCATGGCGTTGCATCAATATCAATTGTCCGGTGCAGGTGGTAGAGCGTATCATACACTTTGTGAGCAAGGATGCTATGGATATAAGGGGGCTTGGCGCTGCCAATGTCCAGAAGTTTTATGAAATGGAATTGCTGCATGATATTCCCGGCATTTACCATATTGACTGGAATAAAATAAAAGGGCTTGAAGGGTTTGGCGAAAAGTCAATTACTAACCTGCAACACGCTATTGAACAATCAAAAAATCAGCCGCTAAACAGGCTGATCTATGGGCTGGGCATACGTTATGTAGGGGAGACTACCGCTAAAACACTGGCAAATGCAGTTTCGGATATCACAGACTTTTATGGCTGGGATATAGACAGGCTCTCAACTCTTGAAGACATTGGCCCTAAGGTAGCAACATCCGTAATGGATTTTTTTGCCCGCCATGAAAATAGAAAAATGATAGAAAAGTTGGATGCCGTAAAGGTTAATCTGAAAAATGAACATAAAGGCAAATCAAAAGCTGATGGTGCATTGGCCGGAAAAACATTTCTGTTCACAGGTACGCTCAGCCATTTCAAGCGCAGTGATGCTGAAGATATGGTGGAAGCAAAAGGAGGCTCTATTCTTGGTGGGGTGAGCAGCAAGCTTCACTACCTTGTAGTAGGGGAGGACGCAGGTTCAAAACTTGAAAAAGCGAAAAAGCTGGGCACAGTAAATATTCTCACTGAGCAGGAATTTTTGAAGCTGATCGGTGAGTAGCGTCAGTACGCTTTTATGGTGCCAGACGCGTTAAGTTAAAGTGAGTTCGATAGTTTAACAATTGAATTTCTGTAATTGTATTGTGTTTATTCCGGGGGCAGATTTGACAACTTTGACAAAGTTGTCAAATCTTATAAATGCGATAATGGAATAAAAATGTCCGGTTATATTACACTTCAAAAAGCATCAAACTCACGCTAAGTAAAATAATAAAAAGCCTCCCGAAACTCAGGAGGCTTTTATTATAAGAAAGAGCTTTGATTAATTAAACAGATCATCATCAATACCCTTATTAATTTGCACTTTATCTACCGTTTCCGTAGTGCCATCTTCTGAATCAGCTACTTTATAAGGTATCTTGAAACCATTAGCGCCGGGAACTTCTTTATAATCGCTATATTCAACGACCTTACCTCCAGAGTTGACAACTTTTAATAACAAACCGGAAGTTGCATCATAGTATTCAGTTGATTTTTTTCCTCTTTTATTCACTGCTTCTATCACATAGCATTTGGTGTCTTTCAACATTTCCATGCCTTTTAAGGTGCGTACTATCCCATATTTCTCACTATGTAGGTCTTTTGCAATATCGGCGTCTTCAGCTAAATCTGCCAGGGTATCCCCTACAATGTTTATTTTTTGTCCCTGGCTTGACAAGTAAGCTTTAGTACCATCGAATACTTCTTTTTGCATGGTCATCGTCTGGCCGTTCATCGAAGCGTCTATTCCTTGCCAATACTTATTGGGCGCCTTTTTTACTTCGGTAATAATAATAGGAATATTCTGGAATGTTGCGTAGCCGATGATTTTGATATCTTTAATAGCATTTATTGCATTTTCACCTCCTATTGCTGCAATATATTTTTTGAACACAATATCAGCAGTCATACCGGCAGGCGCTGCAAATGTTGCGGCGGGCTTAATGGGTTTACCGGAGTAGTCATAATAATCTAGTTTACCGTCGGCAGAGAATTTTTCCAGCTTGGGGGCTACGTCATCCTGGCTGCCTGCCACTACTATATTTGCGTTTTCAGGGCGTATGTATTTCTTCGACATTTCCATGACATCCGCGCTCGTAACTGCAGATAAGGTTTTAAGATAATTCTGGTAATAATCCTTCGGTATATGGTAGCGCTCTATATTGATAGCGTATTGAGCCACACGCCTTGGATCTTCAAGCCCTATCGCAAAGTTGCCGGATATATAGGTGATCGTGTTTTGTAAAGTGGTGTCGCTTACTTTCTCGGTTTGCATTAACCGCATTTCGTCAAGTATGGCGGTCAATGCGCTGTCGGAAACTATGTTGCGGAATTTGCCCGAAGCGTTAAATGTTCCGCCTAACTCATCTTCATGAAGCGATGAATAAGCGCCATAACCCCATCCATGTTTTTCACGGATGCCTGTGAACAGGCGGCCTGCCGACCCACCGCCTAATATGGTATTGGCAACCTTAGCTTTTATTACATCAGGTGTGCCGGGTTTCAGATCTACAGGGTAAGTAACGCTGGTCACGCTCTGCACAGCGCCAACCCGTGGGGCGAATGATACTTTGGTTAGTTTTGTAGCGCTCGTAGTAGGGATCGTATAGGCAGTAACGGGCACATCAGCCTGCTGCCATTTACTGAAGTATTTCTCTACAAGTGGTTTCACCTCAGCTACGGTCACATCGCCTACAATGGCCATATATGCCACATTTGGCCGGAAATAAGTATGATAATAGTCGTAGCATTTGCCAAGGGATATTCTGTTAACGCTTTCGTCAGTAGGCACTTCTCCGTAAGGATGGTTGCTGCCAAAATTCACAACAGCGCTTACATTCTTCACCATGGCGTCAGGGTCGTTTTTTTGTGTTTCCAGTCCTGATAACATTTTCTTCCTCGCCAGTTCCAGGTCATCATGCTTCATGAGCGTGTTCATAGCAATATCAGCCATCAGGTCGAATATCTTCTCTTCGTACTTCTTTAGCCCGCCCCCTGATATTTCTTTATCGCTTACGTTTATGCTGGCCCCCATCTGGTCTATTTCAGCGTTCAATTGGTCTTTTTCACGTGTAGTGGTGCCGGAAAGCAACAACTCGGACATCAGGTCTCCATATCCCGCCATTTCGCCTTCAAGCGCGGGTTTAATATCAAATTCAATATTACATTCGATGGTAGGCAGCTTATGGTTTTCTACCACAAATACCTTCATGCCGTTAGGCAGTGTGAAACTTTCGGTTTTGCCGAGGCTTATTACAGGTGCAGGACCCGGCTTTGGCTTTATGCTACGATCCAGTGTCTGCGCCCATGTTGCAGATACCAGTGCTAATGCGAGTATGGATAATACGATCTTTTTCATATAAAATATTTTAAAGCTGAGGCTGTTTGTTTATTATGGATTATTTCTTTTTACCCTCTGGTTTACCTGCTGGTTTAACTACTGGTTTATCCTGTGGTTTTGCAGATGGATTATTGCCTGATTCTTTTTCCATGTTCTGCTCCGACTTGGGCAGGTAATACACCACAAGGCGGTTTTGTGTGGTCAGGTATTTATTCGCAACACGCTTTATATCATCCCTGGTTACTTTTTTGTAACGCTCCAATTCGGTATTGATCAGGTTCGCATTGCCCTGGAAGGTATAGTAAGTGGCAAGGTTACTGGCAACCCCAATGTCTTTCTGATTCTTTGTAATGAAATCATTCTCAGCCTGGTTCTGTAATTTTTTATACTCATCATCCGTTATACCTTCTTTTTTTACTTTCTCTATTTCAGCGAGCAATGATTTTTCCAGGTCTTCAGACTTAACACCCATACTGGCTATACCCAGCATGATAGCCAGCCCGGGTTCCTCATTGCCCAGGTCGAACGATGCGGTTTCCACTGCTTTTTGCTGCTTATCTACAACCTCTTTTTCAAAGCGTGAGCTTTTGCCCTGCGACAATAATTGTGTTAGCAACTGCATTGCATAAAAATCAGGAGTGCCTTGTTTTGGTATATGGTAAGCAAGGACCACTGCGGGTAGTTGTACGTTGTCGTAAAACTTAACGCGTTTTTCAGCGGTGTGCGCCGGCTCCACTTCTTTAGGGCGGGGTATTATTGTTGTGCCCTTTGGTATATCCCCAAAATACTTGGTGATCATATCCTTGGCCTGCGCTGCATTAATATCACCTGATAATACCAATACGGCATTATTGGGAACATAAAATGTTTTATAAAAATTCATGAACTCATCAAGCGTTGCCTTATCTATATATTGCTCCTTTCCTATGGGGCTCCAGCGGTATGGATACTTGGTGTAGGCGTTTTCAAAGATCACGTTGATAAGCTGTCCGTATGGCCTGTTATCAAAGCTTTGTTTCTTTTCTTCTTTTACCACGCTGCGTTGTGTTTCCACCCCTGTGACGTCTATTTTGGCATGCATCATGCGCTCAGACTCCATCCATAAGCCCAGTTCCAGCTGGTTGGAAGGCAGCACCTCATAATAGAAGGTGCGGTCTTGCGTAGTATTGGCATTGAGCTGTCCCCCGGCATTCTGGATGAACTTCATGTACTCGCCGCGCTTAATATTCTCACTGCCTTCAAAAAGCAGGTGCTCGAAAAAGTGCGCGAACCCCGTACGTTGCGGGTCCTCATTTTTCGACCCCACATGGTACATTACAGTAACCGCTACTATCGGGGTAGAGTGGTCTTCCTGCAGAATCACATGCAGGCCGTTAGGCATGGTGTATTCTGTAAAGGTGATGGTAGCCGAAGCTTGTTTGGTGCCTATCAGTAAAAACGCCCCCAGCAATCCCGTAAATACGGGGTAAAAAACACTTCGCTTCATAAATATAATTTTGAAGCGCAAAAGTAGTGTTTGATTATGGATTAGTATAAAATTCTCAAAAATTCCCCCGAAAAATAACTAAATGGCATGATGTAATTAAATTTAAAATATATTTATCCAATCATGCACGCCTGTCCCCAACATCGTTGGCGGGTCATTCCGTAATGTAGCCCTGTCATCCTGAGCCGCGCCGAAGGACGACTGGGCGAAATGAAGGAATCTCCTGAACTTATGCAATTGCCTAAATCAAGGAACTGAATACCTCTTGCGGTAGCAACATTGACTTGCTAAAAAAGTACACAAAACCTATCTATTAATTCTATAGCTCAAAAACGGGTAATTATATATCGGTTGCGACAAGAAAGATAATTGCAACAACTATGGGATTAATGCTCCTGATGCCAGGTAATATGTTTCCGTAACTAAATTGCCGGTAATGATATCAGTAAAAGGAGTTATTTTGGCACCTTTCCTAACATCACCATCCCAATAAAGTTTTTAATTTCGCCATACCGCTTTTGCTTACCATTACTTTTGCACCGCAGTGCAGCAATGCTATGTGGCTTTCTTTTTCATAAGGTTCTATGCGCATCAGTTGTGCCACCGGCAGCAGGTAGGATCGGTGCACACGCACGAATTGTTGCGGATCGAGTGTTTGTTCAATGTGGGACAAGGTGCTTTTTTTCAGGTAGCTGCCGTCCCTGGTCACTATTTTTATATAGTCGTCATTAGCCTCGATATAATGAATATCCTGCGCCGGTATGATGCGTATGAGACCATTGTCTTTTACTACTATGCGGTGCTGGTAACCCTCGTAAATATTATTTTCGAGCAATGCGCTTACCTGCGGTGTTTCTTTGCTGCCCTTGTGCTGCAGCCATTTTTGCATCGCTTTTTCAAAACGGTCCTTTACTACAGGTTTTAGTAAGTAGTCCACAGCATGTGATTCAAAGGCTTTCAGGGCGTACTCATCAAATGCCGTTGTGAAGATCACCGCAGGCGGGTTGTCTAATAATTCCAGCATCTCGAACCCATTGAGGCGCGGCATCTGTATATCGAGGAAAATAAGATCGGGCGCATGTTCCTGTATTGCTTTGAAGCCCTCAAAGCCATCGCCGCATTCAGCCACTATCTCTATTTGTTTATACGGCTGTAACAGCGACCTCAGCAGTTGCCTTGCCAGTGGCTCATCGTCTATCAATATGACCTTATACATTCGGCTGTGGTATTTTTAATATGGTTGTAAAATAGTGTTCGTCTTTTTTTGTTTCCACCAGGTCGGTGCGGGCATAAATCAGGTAAAGCCTGCGCTGTATTCCTTCCAGCCCGAAACCTGTACCCTTGGGCGGTTGCATATTGGCGTCATAAGGATTAGTAATGGTGAGGATAAGCATTGGCCCGCTTGATTCAATATGAATGATAATACTTACCGTTCCTGTATTGCCGTATAAGCCAAACTTGATCGCGTTTTCAAGTATGGGTTGCAGCAGGAATGGGGGAATTGTAGCGTTGCCGGTATATTCTTTTTCAATGTGTACCCGGAGCCTGTCGCCAAAACGCACAGACTCAATAGCGAGGTAGGATTGAATATACACAAGTTCCTCGCTTATGGGTAAAGTTTCTTCCGATTCTCTTTTTACCGAACTGCGCAAAAAATCGGATAGCTTACCAATCATTTCCTGTGCTTTATCGGGAGATATCATGATGAGCGCACTTATGGAGTTGAGGCTATTGTATAGGAAGTGTGGCTGTAACTGTTGGCGTAGCTTAAATAATTCCGCTTCTTTGAGTAGCGTTGAGGCGTCTGTTTTCTGTTGAAAGCGGCTGTCTAATGTATTGATATTTTTGAGCAGGGCGCTGCTGGTAGCTATCCAGCTATTTAATATCCAGATAAGAATGAAGCGTATGGGTAGCGTATGTACCAGCCAGGGTTTATATCCTGTATTATCAGTTACTACCCACCATTTCAATGTTTCCCATACGGCTATGGTTGTTACAGAACTGATGAGCAGCGCCACGAAAAGAGAGTAGGGTATGATAACCGCAGTGGTCGGGTAATTCCTGATGAGCAGTATAATACTCCAGGCAGATAAACTGATGATGATACTGCTGCAGCCGCTTTCCTCAAGGGATGTGGCCCATGAGAAATGCATGATACTGTATAGTATGTAAGCATGTGTCGCAAATAAAATAAGTAGGAGCAACAACACTACCCAATGAATATTTTTTCTTATCTGGCGCAATATGAATTTAAAAGTTAGTAACTATTCTCGTTAGGAATGTTGACAAAATAAAATACACTAACCTGCCTGCCGGTAGGCAGGGTTGAATAGTTATTTTTCTTTTATCAACTGCCATAGCTTTTCTCAACCGCCGAAGCCTTTCTCAAAGGCCATAGTCCCAACCCCGACTATCGTTGGGGGGACGATGGCAGTGACAAAAGAGGTAACGAAGGCTATACGAAGGTAAGTTTTTCCAGGCGCAAAAACTGTGAGTATCCACATATTTAATCCGCCGTGGCGGATGCAACGCAGTAAAACCTGCCTGCCGGTAGGCAGGATGGAAAAGAACAGGTTAGATGGTGGGATTTATTTGGTTATTTTGTCAGCTTCACTAATACTGTTTCCCTTTTGGTCTTCATAAATACCGGCGCGCAGTATCTGCATATACCGTTCAGGGTTTTTAAGCGGGGTAAATCCAAACTTTTTGTATAGTTCATGGGCGTCCCTGGTAGCAAGTTTAATGCTACGCAAACCTTTTACCCAATCAAGATCAAATAATACCTGCATCATTTTCTTGCTGATGCCTTTCCCCCGGTGGGCTTCTTCCACATACACATCAGCCAGGTAAGCAAAGGTTGCATAATCTGTAACTAACCTACCATATCCTATTTGCCTGTCGCCCGATAAAGCTCCGATACAAAATGAGTTATCAAAAGCAGTCTTGAATGTTTCAAAAGGGATACCAAGGCACCAGTAAGCCACTTCCGACAGCCACTTATGCACGTCATTCACTTTCATCAGGCTTTTATCAGTAGTGATAATATAGCCGTTGTAATTCATAGTGATTGCTGACAGCGCCTTATCCATAAGTAGTCAACTTCAGTTTTTTACTTTTTAATTTTTAAATAATGTTGTTCCAATTATGAGTATCCGGTATTATGCCTTTACGGATATTATATAACTCATTTCGCAGTTGATACATTTTCGCATCTGGTTCTATATAGCATTTATATTCCTTATGCCCTATGGCTATGACCTCTATCGGGGCTATTACAGCCGCTGTTCCGGCGCCGAATGCTTCTACTCGTTCGCCATTTTCAAAACGGTGAATCAATTCCTGGTAGCTTATTTGCCTTTCCTCTATCGCTATTCCTTTTTCTCTTGCAATAGTAAGCAGTGAATTACGGGTTACACCATCTAATATGGTACCTGAAAGTGCAGGTGTAACTAATGTATCGCCAAAAAAGAACATGGCATTCATCGTTCCTGATTCTTCAATAAATTCATGATGGGTACTGTCTGTCCACAGCACCTGGTCATATCCCGCTTCGTGTGCAAGACTGGTAGGGAATAATGCGCCGCCATAATTGCCGCCGCATTTTGCTATACCTGTACCGCCATTGGCTGCGCGCACATAATTTGTCTCTACTTTTACTTTAAGGGGTTTGGAATAATACTGGAATGCCGGTGAGCATACCACCATGAACAAGTATTCATC
>JBIOGX010000081.1:0-8455 GCA_044448445.1 Chitinophagales bacterium | reverse complement strand
TAGAATTATTCACATTTTCGATTTTTAAATAACTAATTGATAAAAATATTAATTAATAGTTTAAAAATATCGGGTTTAGTTTGTTTATATGAATATTATTTCATGCAAAAAAGAGCGGTTCGGTTGCAATCACTCTGCTTTTTACTTTACAGTAGTTATATTTTGCCTTGTGCTACACAGGTAACCCCAAATACTTTATTAACAGAGGCCAATGCCATTTCTGCCGAGGTTATACCAAGCAAAATTTTATTGACAAGCGGGTTAAAAGGCTTCATATTAGAGGTGGCCTCTTTCTTTTTCAGGTTGCCGATTTTGCGCGCTATCCATACCATAGGAAAAAGGCTGCCATATAAATAATAGCTTTTGTGTGTGGTATAACCAGCTTTTTTAAGAACACCGGCCAATGTATCAATTTTATAGCGCCTGTAATGTCCCAGGTAGTCATCATGCCCGCTCCATAAAGAATGAAAAGCAGGTACGGTGATAAAGAAATGGTTGTTGTCGCCTCTGCAGGCGGCTTTTATGTCCTGCAGCATTTTGAGGTCGTCTTCCAGGTGTTCAAGTACATCCATAAGAATCACAAGGCTATCCTCTATTTTATCCGGAATACGTAATGTTTTCTCTATTTTATTGTTTTTTGATGCGGCAATTTCTTCTGCTGTATAATTAATGTCAACGAGGTAAACTTTTTTTATTCCTTTTGATAATTCTTTTTCCAGCGAAACAGAGAAAAAACCGGAACCGGAACCAACATCAATTACAGTTAATCGGTTATTTTTTTGTAATAATTTTTTAGTATAGGAAAACAGGGGTAGCTTCTTGCTTTGGTAGTACCAGTGTATATCAGGGTTTACACCACTTTCCAATTCTTTTAAGTCCATGATGGATGAGATTTTAACGCTTTTTGACAAAAATAACTACTTTTATCGCGTATAAGTGAAGATGACAAAATAAATATTACCAACTGACTTGTTCTTTTCCATTTTCTCCATGTTGGAAAAAGCTTTAAATAGTTCACTATTCTCAGTTTTTCCGCCTTGAAAAAAAGAAAAACCTGCCTACCGGCAGGCAGGTAACGAACCTCATTTAGTAACATTTATTTTGTCATCTTCACTAAAAAGATTTTCTTCCATAAGTTATATGAACGATACGAATATTCCTATTCAACTGACCCTGGTAGTGCCATGTTATAATGAAGCTGACAGGGTCGGTTTATTATATGGAGGGCTTGATTCTTTTATAGATAAGTGGAAGAATTTTCTCGAAATTATTATCATTAATGATGGCAGCAAGGATAATACGGAAACCTTGCTTCATGAACATGATGTATATAAGCGCCACAAGGATATTATCTCGATATATACTCAAGCCAATACCGGTAAGGGTGGAGCGCTCAAAAACGGTGTATCAAGGGCAAGGGGTAATTACATATTAACTTTAGATGCCGATATGGCCTCGCCGCCTGAGGAGTTGATCAAATGGCTTGATCTGCTGCATGGCAGGTTTGCGGCAAATACTATTTATGTCGGTTCGAGGGAACACAAAGATTCTATCATAACCAAACAGGGAGATAGGAAATTGGCAGGGAATATTTTTAATTTTATCGTTCGGATATTATCCCCATTAAAAATAAGGGATACGCAATGTGGCTTTAAATTATACCCTGCTGATATTGCTAAAGAAATTTTTGAGAGTTTGCAGACTTATGGATGGGCGCACGATGTAGAAGTACTCTATAAAGCGTACTTAAAAAAAGTGAATATTGTAGAAATGCCGCTTACCTGGAACGCCATAGAAGGCAGTAAGATCAGCCTGGTGCGCGATGGCTTCAATATGATGAAAGAGATATTGATTATTGTTGCCAGAACAAGGGTGCAATACAGGAAAAAATAAAAAAAGAATAATGGAAAACATAGTTGGTAATAAAATTAATTTCCGCATAGCTACATTGGCAAGCCTTGCAGTGATGCTTGTTATCATGCTATGGACAAGCAAAGACTTCGGGATATCAGGTGATGAAATAACACAAAATACTTACGGGCAGAAGGTCTATGATTATTACGCTTCATTTGGTAATGACAAGTCATGCCTTGAACCGTTTGGTCGTATCAGTAATGCATTTTATTATGGTGGCTTTTATGATCTTCTATGTGTTACGGTAAACAAATTTTCTCCGCTTGATCCTTTTGATACCCGGCACATGATTGATGCCTTATGCGGTTTCTTTATTATTTTCTTTGCGGTACGGCTGGCGCGCCTTTTCAAGGGGTGGGATGCGGCATTGCTTGTGGCTTGGTTCCTGTTTTTATCACCACGGTTTTTTGGGGAGAGTATGAACAACCCTAAGGATGTGCCATTCGCTTTAGGCATGCTGATGGGTGTTTACTATATATGCCGTTTTGTAAGGGCTTTCCCGAAACCGACACGCATGGATATGGCAGGCCTTGCATTATCCATAGCTTTTGCCATAAGCATTCGTGTGGGAGGGCTATTGCTTATACCATTTCTTGGCGTTGCTGTACTGTTGCAATATTTTTTTGACTGGAAGAAGCAATATAGTATTGGTTCAAAGGAGGTCAAACAATTAATAGTAAAGTCGGCAATAGTATGTTCTGCCGGGTATTTTTTAGGATTAGTTTTCTGGCCTTATGCATTGCAAAGCCCTATCAGTAACCCATTGACCGCATTAGGTGAAATGGCGCAGTTTTCTACCAGCATAAGCATGCTCTTTAATGATAGCAAGATCATGAGCGAAAATGTGCCGTGGTATTATATACCTCAGTGGTTGTTTATATCAACGCCAATAATTATTTTGGTGGGTATAGTTTTGTCTCCTTATTTGTTTATTAGTAAGGAATATAAATTCCCGCAATTATCTTTCCTCTTTTTCGCTGCGTTATTCCCGCTGTTTTATGTCATCTATAAAAAGTCGCCATTGTATGATGGCTGGCGGCACCTGTTTTTTATATACCCTCCGCTCATGACATTAAGCGCTTTGACGTTTATATCCCTCATTAATAAACTGAAGAATAAGTACGGAAAGTATGCAGTAGCGGGGCTTTTGGTAGTAGGGCTGGCGTTACCCGCTAAATGGTGTATTGCCAATCACCCCAATGAAATCGTTTATTTTAATGAGATAGTAGGTGGAGTCAATGGGGCTTACGGCTACTATGAGACGGACTACTACATGAACAGCTTGAAGCAGGCAAGTTATAAACTGGCGAAGATGGAGGACTTGTTCCATACAAAGGATACCATAGTTGTCGCCACTAATGCCATAGAGCCTGTATTGCATTACTTCAGCGTCATTAATCCAAAAATAGTTTGCGTTTATATCAGGTATTATCAACGACATGAAAAGTATAAATGGGATTACGCATTATTTTATACACGCTTCCTTGATAATGACCTTTTGCAAAACAATCACTTTCCCCCGGCCAATACTATTGCTGTTATTAAAGCAGATAACGTCCCCTTGTGTGCGATAGTTAAAAAAGACCCCGAACACCTTGCGTTCAAGGCTAATGAATTTATGAAAGCGAATAATTTTGACAGTGCGATTGTTTATTTTGAAAGGCACTTACAGAAAGATCCTAACGATGAAAGTTCTTATGATAACTATGCAATTGCGCTTGCCAATAAAGGCAAGATGAAAGAAGCAATAGATGCTGTAAATAAGAAACTGAAATTCACACCGAATGACGCACAGAGCTATGACTTATTGAGTAAACTCTACCAGGCAACAGGAGATAAAGTACATGCGCAGCAGGCTGCAATCAGAGCGCAGGAGATAACAGAAAAAGAATAGGGGGTGATTAAAAAAATAGTTTACTTCGAATGTTAACGTTAACTATAAGATCATGCAATGAAACCCAGGACAGAGCAAAAACAAAAAAACTGGATACCTTATTTAGTATTGGCTATTGTCCTGGTCATAGTCTGGCGGAAATATACAAGTAATAAAGATGAAATTTCAAGTACAAGTGCTAATATAAATACCACGCAAGCTTCGGTTACCGGGGCGCAAAAACTTGCCTCATTAGATGCTAACAGCGCTACTCCTTTGAATATTGATGATACAAGGGTTCAACAAATAGATACCCTTTTAAAGAACCTGTCAGCTACTTTTCATGAAACGCCCGAAAATATAGCAAATGCAACCTTTGTAGCTAATCAGCAATTAAAAAGAAAAGGCATACAGGAGTCTAACTACAATATTTTAGAGCACATGAATAAAGAAATATCCACATTAGGACTCAGGTATAAAGAAGCCGTATTGAAATATGTCTCGAAGAAGTAAAAAGATTAAACCGGCAATTCCCAGTCGCCGTTTAGTTTCAATACCTTTTCTATTACATCCCGTACGCAGCCATGGCCACCATTATAGGGGGATATGTATTTTGCTATCTGCTTTATTTCGGCCACTGCATCATTAGGGCAACAAGGGAGGCCGCATAATTGCATAGCTGCATAATCGGGTATATCATCGCCCATGTAGAGCACATGGCTGTAATCGGTTTTCGACGCTATAACTATTTCATGCAGGAACTCTTTTTTGCTGTCTATGCCGATATGTACTTCCTGCACGCCCAGCTTATTCAGGCGCAGCCGCACCGCCTCCGATTTGCCGCCTGATATGATCCATACCTTGTAGCCTTTCTTTATGGCAAGCTGCATTGCAAAACCATCTTTAATACTCATGCTGCGCAGCATGTGGCCGTCTTCAGTAAGCATTAGATTACCATCGGTGAGCACTCCGTCCACATCAAAAACAAAAGTGCGTATTGGGGCGAATAATTCTAACAGGTTCATCTTTGTAATGTGAAAATGAGAAAATTAATAATGTGCAAATTTTCCAGTTTTTTAAAATAGTAAATTCATCATTATTACACTTCGTTTATACAATTGAGTCATTGAGGTATTGAGAAATTGAGCCATTATCTTCATTTTCACATTTCCTAATTTCCACATTACCCCTGGTTATCCCGCCATTCATACACCCACCCGGATTGTATCATCTCCAGGTGGCCTTCATTACATTCTTCACGTTTGCCTGTGAAATTAGGTATCTCCAATACCCACTCGATAAGATCAGTAAATCTTACGCGGTATATCTTGCTTTCGCCAAAATCATCACCAAAGCGCTCATACAGCTTCATAGCTATGTCCTCGTGGTCACTCCAATTTATAGGCGGTTCGTAATGTGGCATTTTGTTATTTTTTTACTACGGTGTATTATTTTACCTATTAACCAATCAACTTTTTAACCTTTTAACCCTACTCTCCCTGTATCAGAGATTGGTCTGGTATGGTTACTTCTATGGTGCCTGTATTATTTTTCAATATACATTGGCATCCTAATCTTGAATTGATCTTAGGGTTGCGCGCGCGGTCTATGAAATCTTCTTCCCGGTCACTTAGTTCAGGCACAAATTCTTCACCCTTTTCAAGATATAAATGGCAGGTGCTGCAGGCGCATACCATTCCACAATTATGGTGCAATTCAATGTCATTTGCCAATGCTACTTCCAATATACTTTGATCGGGGGCTACGTTCTCTATGGTGACAGGCGATAATCCTTTTTGATCAAACTTAAACTTTATGGTGTACATGTAGAAAAACGCTCTATTTGCGGCAAAGGTAATAATAAAATACCCTACCCCAAACCCCTAAAGGGGCTTCACTGGTGAATAATGTTTTTTGCATCAGAATATGCCTAAGCATTTACTGTGTTGTATTACAATAGAGTCGTTTTGCAATTTAAGCAGGGTCCAGAAAGAGATATTGAAGTTGAAATTACATTCACAAGTGAAGCCCCTTTAGGGGTTTGGGGTGTTGTTTTGTATCGAATTTGTAATGGCTTCATATACTTTTTGCCAGTGAGGGTGGTTGCTCAATAAAGCCATTTGTTCTTTTATGGTAGTGGTATCGTGGCGTATTGCCGGGCCTGTCTGTACCTGTTGTGCTGATGTATTTTTTATGCGCTCAAATGTTTGTTCTATGATCGGTAGCAGGGTAGAGAAGGGTAGGTTATTATCAGCGCATATCTGCTCACATATAGCCATTAAGTGAGTGATAAAGTTATTGCTCATCACTGCGGCCAGGTGCAGCCATTTACGTTGCTCATACTTAGCTTCAAATAACTGGTCTGTTATGGCATGTCCGATTGACAATATATATTGCCTGGCTTTTGGAGACGAAGCTTCCCAGGCACAAGGTATTTTCCTGTGAGCAGGTTGGTTATTCCTGAGAATGGAATAGACCGGCCAAAGTACAGCACGGTCTTTAGCAGCCGAACTGATGCTTTCCAGGCCCACAGCTCCGGCGGTATGCACCAGCATGGTTTTCTTAAAAGATAATTTTGCGGCTATTTGCCCGATGGCAACATCAGATACTGCCAGGAAGCATATATCGGCGTCACCATCTCTCACTTCACCTGGTTCGCCAAACTTGTCAGAAAGCAATGCTTCAGCAAGTTCTTTTGCGGCCATCTTATTCCGTGCATATACACCTGTGCAATGATGCCTGCCGGTTACCAGCCTGTTGCCAAAGAACCATGCAATATTTCCTGTGCCGATAATGCTGAAAGTCATGCTCTGCCGTTATTTTTATGTGCGATATAATAGGTTGCCATTATGCTGTGCACCTGCTCTTTGAGTGCTGGTACATCATCCAAAGTTAATCCTTCAGTTGGTATTGGCTTTAAAAAGTCTATCCGGATGGGCATTGGCCTGGCCCATAACTTTTTGTTATTCGGCAGTATTTTCGCCGTATTGAATATTATGCCGGGAATTACAGGCTTTTGAGCCTTGACAGCGGTTATGAAGGCTCCGTCAAAGAAGGGCTGCAATGGCTCATTGGTCTTATTACGTGTTCCTTCAGGATACAGGCACAGGTGTATTCCCATATCCAATGTTTCCTGCATTTTAGCAAAGCTTTCCCGGCGGCTCTCCACGTTTTTCCTGTCAACCAATATAGCTCCGGCCTTATAGATCACGCTAAACAATGGAATTTTAGTCATCTCTACCTTGCCAAGGGTCTTATTAGGGCCGGGTATCCAGGGAGAGGATACCGGTATATCTGCCAGCGAATTGTGATTAATAACCACTACATATTGCTGCCCTTTTTTAAAATTCCGTTTTCCTGTACGTATTACGGGGCAAAATACAAGGGGCATATATACTCCCATCCATAGCCTGAATACCTTATGTACCGCCTTTGTTTTGGCTGGGTCAGGTAAAAAGGATATGATCAGAACGGGTATAAATATTACCAGCAGGGTAATGATGAATAGTACCATTGCATAAGCAAAGTATATACGGCCCAATATGTTTTTAATAATGTTCATTTATTGATTGCTTCTACATTACCCAATTGACTATTTAACCATTTAACTAATTAACCTGTTAACCCAAAGACCAATCTATCGGCCGCTCACCCATTTCCCTGAGCTGGTTATTCGTCTTGCTGAAATGCCGGCAGCCAAAGAACCCGTTATGCGCCGATAACGGGGATGGATGTGCGGCTTTTAATACTTTATGCTTCGCCAGGTCTATAAGATTCTCTTTGTTTTGTGCAAACCTTCCCCATAGCATAAACACTACATGGTCTTTATCTTTTGATACATGCTTTATTACTTCGTCTGTAAAATAATGCCATCCTATCTGGCTATGAGACATTGGTTTATTAGCTTCAACTGTCAGTGATGCATTAAGCAAAAGCACGCCCTGCTTTGCCCATTTTTCCAGGTTGCCGGTATCGGGAATGGGTAGGTCTAAGTCTTCATGCAACTCTTTAAAAATATTCAATAGAGATGGTGGAGGTTGTATCCCATCAGGGACGGAGAAGCATAGGCCATGCGCCTGCCCTGGGTTGTGGTAGGGGTCCTGGCCAATAATCACCACCTTTACCTTGTCAAAAGGGGTACATTCAAATGCATTAAAGATCAGTTTACCGGGCGGATAAATTATTTTGCCTGCTTTCTTTTCTTCTTTAAGAAAATGCACGATCTGCTCAAAATAAGGTTTGCTAAACTCTTCTTTAAGTTCTTTTTTCCAGCTTGGTTCTATATTTACTTCCATTATGGGTAAATTAGTCAATAAAAGTTTCACGCAAACCTGCCTGTCCGGTAGGCAGGGGTGCAGAGCCGCAAAAAATAATTAAACGATGACAGGTATATTATAAAAAATAAGGCCACAAAGTAAAAATGAAAAACATTTTTTTTATCCGTTTCGGTATCCCCTTAAAAAACCCTTTCTGCCGACAGGCAGGCATTTGCACATTTTCATATTTACACATTTCCACATTCATTGAGTCATTGAGCTATTGAGCAATTGAGTCATTTTATTTCCACCTCCAGCACCTTATTGCCTTGCAGGTAGCCTTCCAGTTTATCCCCGCCATTTACAGGGCCAACTCCTGCGGGTGTGCCTGTAAATAACAGGTCTCCTATAT
>JBIOGX010000080.1:0-8472 GCA_044448445.1 Chitinophagales bacterium | reverse complement strand
CCATTGAAGATATTGGTACCTTGAGCGGGTTGCCTAATATACGTTGTTATGTTCCTGCATTCATAGAAGATATGAAGGCCTGCCTTGGCGAAATGTTCAGGCGCAGGGGGCCTGCCTACTTTCGGCTGGGGCTTGGGAAAAATATGCCGGATTACCTGTCGCTCAACGATCATGGAGCGGCTTCGCCCATAAATACAATGGCGAAATTGACCATAATTGCACAAAGCCCGGTTGTAAATAACCTTGTTGCCGCTTTGAAGGGGAATCCTCATCAGAGCAGGATAGAACTGTTTGTTTTGAATAAAATGCCGCTTAAGGAACTGCCTGCAGATGTGAGTACAAGCATAAGAAGAACCGGAAAAGTACTGACTATTGAAGAGCATGTTGCTGTCGGTGGGCTTGGCAGCGCTGTCGCTCTTTTGGTTAATGAGCGATCTTTACCGGTAAGTAAATTCGTTAGTTTACATGCGGAAGGGTATCCCGGCGGATTATACGGGAGTCAAAGCTACCACCAGCAGATGAGCGGACTGGATGAAGGAAATATTTCCGGAATAATAAATTCATACTTTTAAGGTTTCATGATCAATTACGAAGAACTCCAGTCAAAAATTAAAAAACTCGAAGGCCCAATATTTGTATTTGGCGCCAGCGGGTTTATTGGCGCTAATATTATTAATGATATTTTCACGGTTCGGGATGATTGTTATGCCATCACGCATGATGCAAACAGCGCATGGCGTCTTAAATTGCTTGATACCCCCTCTAAGAATATTCTCCATTGCGATATCACATCTTCAATATCAGTAAAAAATCTTTTTGATGAATATCAGCCCAAAACGGTATTCAACCTTGCCGCTTATGGAGCTTATAGCAAGCAAAGCAATGTGGCGCTGATATATGAGACGAATGTAAACGGTACGGTAAATATATTGGAAAGTTGCTCGGGGATAAAAGCATATATTCATGCAGGCAGCAGTTCTGAGTATGGCACCAATTGTTCAGCCCCGCTTGAAACTGACGCCCTGGAACCTAATAGCCATTATGCTGCTTCTAAAGTGTCTGCGTCCTATATTATCAGGTACTACGCCCAATATAAAAATATTCCTGCGCTGAACCTTCGTCTCTATTCTGTTTACGGATTCTGGGAAGAGCCTGACCGCCTGATCCCCGTAATGATAGAGAAAGCAAGGGTTGGTGAGTATCCCAACCTGGTAGAGAAAGAGATAAGCAGGGATTTTGTTTATGTTACGGATGCGGTAGAAGCATTTGTTGATGCGGCATTGAATATGAACCGCGATATACAGGGGCGATCCTATAATATTTGCACCGGGGAGAAAACATCACTTGGGCAATTGGTTGACCTCGTGAGAGCGGAATTTAATATCAGTGCCGCTCCTGTTTGGGGTAATATGCAAAATCGCAAATGGGATCTGAAAGACTGGTATGGCAATCCTGATAATACAACTAATGATCTTAAATGGAAAGCTAACACCTCGCTGAAAGAAGGGTTGCGCAGCACTTATAACTGGCATGAGCAGGTTAATTATACAGGTACTATTTTACCTGCTTTTAAAAATCTACGGCTGAATGCAAAGATCAGCGCCATTGTTGCCTGTTATAAAGATGCGCAGGCGATACCGGTGATGTACGAACGGCTTGTGAAAATGTTCAATGAAACAAAGATCAGGTATGAAATAATCTTTGTGAACGACTGCTCTCCGGATAACTCAGAAGAAGTTATCGCACAGATAGCAGCTAAAGATCACAATGTTATCGGGATAACGCACTCACGGAATTTCGGATCACAGTCTGCATTCCTGAGCGGCATGGAAATATCTACCGGCGATGCAGTAGTGCTGATGGATGGAGACATGCAGGACCCGCCTGAAATAATACCGCTTTTTTATAAAAAATGGCTGGAAGGCTGGGATGTGGCGTATGGCAAACGGGTGAAAAGAGAGATGTCGTTTTTTATGAACCTTGTATATAAAGGGTTTTATAGAATATTCAGTACTATATCCTATATCAAAATACCTGTTGATGCAGGCGATTTTTCGATGATAGACAGAAAGGTGGTAAAGGAACTAATCAATCTCCCCGAGACGGAAATATTTTTAAGGGGCCTCCGGGCATGGGTCGGGTTCAGGCAGGTTGGGGTTGACTATGTAAGGCCGGAGCGGATGTTTGGCAGAAGCACTAATAACTGGAGAAGGAATATTGGCTGGGCTAAAAAAGCGATCTTCTCTTTCAGTTTCGTGCCACTGGAATTGCTCAGTTACGTCGGGTTTATTTTAACCGGTGTTTCTTTCCTGGCGATTATTGCCAATATTATTTACAAGATCATTCACCCTAATATCCAACAGGGTCTGATTTCCATTATCGTATTGATCTTATTTTTCGGAGGCGTACAGTTGCTGGCGACATCCATACTTGGTGAATACCTGTCAAAGATATTTGAGGAAACTAAAAGCAGGCCGAAATTTATCAGGCGGTCTGTAATATTCAGGGGTAAGCTGCTTAACAGTTCTGCTGAAATTGAGAATTTCAAAAAAGATGCACAAAAAACCATTAAACAATAATCTTGTGGCTAAATACAATTACATAACCAAGGAATGTCTGTTCTGTGCAACCACTGATGAGGCTAATCACCCGGTGCTTTACAAGAAAAGTTTCAAAGATGAGGACTTGAACGCGGAAGCCTTTGAAGCGCGGAAGACTACGAAGCACATGCACTATGAAATGGTAAAATGCCTCAGGACAGGGCTTATATTTTCAAGGCATATTCTTGATGATGCATCATTGAATGAACTCTATAAAGGCAGTGAGATACATTTCAATGAAATGCTCGAATACATAAAAAAAGATTATTGGAAACCAATATCGGGCTATGTAAAAGGCTGGTCAATAAAAAAAGCGCTTGATATTGGTTGCAGCACCGGATTTTTTTTAGAAGTGCTGAAAGATAACGGTTATGAAGAAGTATATGGCGTGGAACCCGGTGTAGAGCCGAAAGCAATAGCCCGCGCAGACATACGTGGCAATATACATACAGGGTTTTATGGCCCGGGTTTATATCCTCCCGACCATTTTGACCTCATCACTTGCTTTCAAACATTGGATCACCTGAGTGATCCACTTGGGATGATCAAAAATATGTACGTCAATTTAAAACCCGGGGGGCATGTGTATATGATCATGCACAATTCCAGGGCGCTGCAGGCAAGAGTATTTGGAGAAAGATCACCGATCATTGATGTTGAGCATATTTATCTTTTCAATAAAGAGAATCTTCCTGAATTATGTAAAAAAGCCGGGTTTAAAGTCGTTTCTGTTTTTGATATTACCACAGGATACCCTTTCAGCTACTGGTTAAGAATGGCTCCTTTACCTTTAAAGAAAGTTTGGATTGCCTTGTTTAAGGCTACCGGTATGTATAATAAGATAATGCCTATGAAAGCAGGCAATATGGGGATACTCTTAGAAAAATAAAAATGCTATGGTCCATTTCTTACCAGCTATACAAATACCGGATCTAAGAAAAAGAACTAAGCAATATATCCTGCCATTTTTTATTTATTTTATCCTGCTTCATTTGCTATCCCCTGTACGTGTTTCCGCGCAGGGCATTCCTGCAGGGAATGACAAAGTAAAACAGTATAATGAAGCCGCATCGCGGCTAATTAGCCAGTGTAAGTATGACGAAAGTATTCCATTACTGAAGCAGGTATTACAGGAAAAGGAAAATTCAGAGTCTTATTATCTGCTCGGTCACATTCACATGATCAGGAATGAATGGGATGAGGTCATTAATGACCAGGAAAAGGCGATACAATTGGACCCGAATAACATGCCTGTATATCCTGATCTTTTCTATGCCTATACTAAGGTTGGCCGGTGGAAGGATGCACAGGCAATAAGTGAAAAAGCAAAGCAAGGCGATACCAATCATAGTATGTCTGGGACGATATCCTCTATTGATACGCAGGTAGAAAATGCAAATCGCTCCAATATCGCTGTTGTAGTATTCTTTTTGATTCTTGCCGGAATATTTTTCCTTCCGTATTATCGTTTGTCCAAAGACCCCGCTCGAGATATTTTCAATAACAGTAATTTACGTTTCACTGAAGTATTGTTGGTGAGCGCTTCTGTTAGCTGTATCCTGTACACGATATTTTTTACATTTTCCCGCTGGATATGGTCACAAAATCCACATATTCCTACTACAGACTATGCAGCAGCTATGCGCATAGCTGTTTTCGAGCATGATGGCGTGGAAAGTTTTGTGATGTATGCCCTCGTATTTGTAAACATGTTGCTTACCCTGCTGGCCACTGCATGGGTATTAAAATTAAAAAAGAATAAAAGCCTGTACCTGCCTGTTTTTATTATCCTCTTACTTATCTCAGGATATTATTTTTTCAGGGTAGGCTTCTTCCCGCCATTTCCCAGTGTAGATACTCAATATATTTTCCTGCCTGTTGTACTTGGTTTGCTAAGTATCGGACTGTTTATTTTATACAGGTACAACAGCATGTTGTCTAAATTAGCAGTAGTGGCATTGGCTGCTTTTGCCGGACTCGTACCTTTAGCGCCACCAAGCCTTGTTGACCTTGCATTTATCCTTGATCCGGCCCTGCGTCTTATCCATGGGTTTAAAGTTTCAGAAATATACTTTCAGTACGATCTTTTCTTGTCTTTTCTGGCTTATGCCTGGATGAAATTGAACTTTGCTATAGAATGGTTCCCCTATCTTGGCACACTTTCTTTTTTCTTGTTTTTTATCAGCATCTTTTTTTTCAGCGACCGTTTTTTTCAAACCAAAGGCCTTTCTGTCATTTTCATTATTGCCCTTATCCTGGCAAGGCTATACATGATCTCCTTCGATAATCAAATGATTATCCAGGTCACCCCGCTACGTTTAGACCTATGGATCATTCTTTTATTGGTTGCCCATTACAAAGGTGTTCATCATTGGTTGTTGGGTACTTGTATTGGTTTGCTGGTATTATTTCACAGGAACCTCGGGCTTATTTACCTGGGCTCGTATGTGGAGTTGCTCGTTGTTTTGTTCCTGGCAGATATTGTTGCCTTGGTTCAGGAAAAGAAGCTGAATGTTAAAGCGCTATCTGTTCTCTTTGTTAAACACCTGCGCCTGAACGCAAAGAACCTCGTTATTATAGTTGCATCAATTGCCCTCTGTTTTATTTTATTCAAAGAAATGTTTTCTGCCAGCGCCCTCGTTTATAGAAAATTAGGGATAGGTATGCTCCCCGTTTCCCGGATGTCATTTTACTGGTATGTACCGGTCATACTGGGTTGCCTGGTTGTGTTTTTGTTATATTACAGGAATAAGCTGGGCGCTAAATACACTACTACAGGGTTGTTTATTATCCTGTTAGCGGTAGGTAATTCAATGTATTTCTTTGGCAGGAGCCATGAAAATAATATTCTGAACATTACAGGCATACTGATACTGACCATATTTGTGCTGTTTGATGTGCTGATCTTCCTGGCCCCACAGCCACAGCAGGTACCCCCTCAAAAAGAAAAAGCAAAAAATGCGCTGAACAAAAATACGCCGGTAAAAAGATCGTATTTATCTGAGCGAAGCATTTATCTGTTTTTACCTGTTTTATTTGTTGTTTTTATCGGTTACTATTTTTCTGAAAGGATATTTGATAAGGCAAAAACACAATACAATAACCTTTTGGAATCTGATTTTTCGTTCCCGTTCCAGCAGTTGGGTACTATTGATACGGCAGCGATCAGGCAGATCACGCATAATAGCCCTGATGTATATTTTCTGGATGAGCGGTATGATTTCTACTATTATTATTATGGGAAATATGCGCCAATAGGCTATTATAGCCCTTTCGGCGCATGGATCTATAAAAAGGATATCATCAACTTTATACAAGGCCAATTGGATAAGAACTACTATATAGTTTTCAATAGCAGGAATATTCTTAATTACAGTGAATATCTTCCATATTTAAGGTATAACCAATCGTATCAAAAAAATGAGATGATCGCTTTGAAAAAAGAGGATGTGCCATTTTTATTGCCTGAGGATACAAACTCATTATTGCATATTGGTATCAAAGATTCTTTAGCCAATCCCGGATTAGACTATGGAGGCCTTGACATTAAAGGTGATTTTACTGTAGAGGTAGTGGTAAAACCTGTTAACTCCCAGGCGGGTCATGAGGTTGTCATCAATAACCTTAGCCAGTTTGCGAATGAAGGTTTAAGGGGTTTCACTTTCCAGCAAAATAATGCACCGAACCAATATATATTTGGCTTCAGTAATGGTACAACTGCGGTACCTAATGTTGTTTTTAATCTGGATAATAATATTTGGCATTACGTTGTGGCGACTGTTAATAAAGAATCTTTGAAGATATATGATAATGGCAAATTATTATCAAGCGCTAATTCCGGGGGGGCGTTGCTTGTAAATAGTGAGCTTCCGCTGGTTATTGGTAACCGTATAAGTCGCGACTGCCACTTTAGAGGGTACATAAGAGAGGTTAAGATCAGCAATGGTAACAAGGACCAGAACGAAATAATAAGCACCGCGCAAAAATTAGATGCAGCATTAAATAACTCAAATGGTATTTCACCGGCTAAATAAAGTACTTTTAAATTATGTTTCATTTTAGACCACCTGTACAGTTTTCTTACTTAAAGAAATCCGGAAAGAAACATTTTCTTTTGTTTATTTGTTTTATCCTGACCTCTTTTTTCTCACAAGCCCAGGTTCAGGCGCCCCCCGGTGCTGCACTAAGCGATAATGCCCAGGTTCTTGAATACAATGCCCAGGCTTTACAATATCTAAATACTGCTCACTATGATGAATGTTTTGAAGTATTGGATAAGGCAGTCAAAAAAAACGGGAACGCGATAACTTATTACTTACTTGCCCGTGCTTATAATGCAGAATATAATTGGGATGAAGCAATTAAGGCTGGTGTACGTGCATTAGAGTTAGACACTACTTTTAAAAACACTTATGCTGAACTTTTTAAAGCCTATTATAATTCGGGCAAGTGGCAGGATGCAATGCGGGTAAGTGAGATTGCAGTTAAGTTTGACCGTGAAGGGGTAATACCTGCGGAGATCAAGGCAACAGAGGCTGCTATAATATCCCAGTCATTTTCCGCGCCTGTAATTATGCTTTTGCTTTTGATCCTTGCCGGGGTATTTTGTTACCCGGTTTATAAGGCTTCGCAGGGCAGTAGTAATTTCTTTACACCCAATGCCGGTTTCCGTTTCAGTGAAATTCTTTTATTAGGCGCAAGTACCAGTTGTATTTTATGGCTGCTGTTTTTTGCCATTGCTCATTGGGTTTGGGATCAGCACCCGCACATAAATGCGTATGATATAGCCGTTTATGTCCGGATATTCATTTTCGAACGGGATGGTATAGAAAGTATCGTTCTTTACTTACTTATGCTGGTGAATATTTTTGTCACTTTGCTGGCTATACCCTTATTATTAAAAATAAGGTCGCATAAAAATATATACCTTACTGTTTACTCTGTGTTGTTTCTCCTTGCAGGATATTATTTTTTTAAGATCGGTTTTGCTCCTCCTATTGCTGCTATTGATACTAAGCATCTTATTTTGCCTGCTATCATTACACTCGGTAGTGTTGGTTTGTATATTATTTATCAGCGGTTTAGTTTATTGGTCAAATTATTTGTAGTCGCTTTGTCTGCTTTTGTTGGCCTCATTGCTTTAGGGCCAACAAGCCTTACAGATCTTTCTTATATTCTTGATCCCGCTTTGAGGCTTATGCACGGGTTTAAAGTATCCGAAATTTATTTTCAGTATGATATTTTCTTGTCCTCCATTGCATTGCTATGGATGAAAATGAACTGGGATATTATGGCGTTCCCTTACATTGGCCAGGTATCTTTCTTCTTATTTTTTATCTGCGCTTTTTTCTTTACTGATAAATATTTCAGGTCTAAAGGGCTTTCTGTATTATTCTTAGTTGCTCTTTTGATAGTGCGCTTTTATACTATCTGGGGGGATCATCCCACTATTTTCCAGGTTACGCCTATTCGCCTGGATCTTTGGCTTATCCTGGTATGGGTAGCCTGGAAGAAAGGGATTCATCATTGGCTGGTAGGCATGTGCCTTGGCTTGCTTGTACTGTTTCACCGCAACCTGGGGTTAATATATCTTGGGTCTTACGTGGAATTATTAGTAATGATGTTCCTGCTGGATATTATTCCGTTAGTTGAAGAGAAAAAATTGAATGTCAAATCACTTTATGATTTATTCTTAAAGCATCTGCGTTTAAACCTGAAGAATATCATTGTGATCATAGCCTCCATTGCGCTTTGTTTTATTTTATTCAAGGAGATGTTTTCTGCCAGCGCCCTGTTGTATCGCAAGTTGGGTATAGGTATGCTCCCTATTTCTAAATTATCTTTCTATTGGTATGTAGGTATATTATACAGT
>JBIOGX010000079.1:0-8484 GCA_044448445.1 Chitinophagales bacterium | reverse complement strand
TTTAGTTAAGGAAGTCCGAAGGACTAGAATGTGAATAGCCGCCGGTGAAACCGGCGGAAAAAGACGTAAACATCAACCCCAAAGTGGGTTGAATGTGTGCTTGGAAATATGGTAATCGCTTAACTAAATGACATTGACCTTCAGGCGGGGGAAACTAAAAGTCCATTTCTTCATTGTGCAACTTGTCCTATACCGTATGTCATGAACCAGTCAGAGTTATGAACGACCTTTAGGCCTTATTATCACCTCCTGTTTTTTTCGTAATTTTGCACATTAAAATATAATGACTTGGTAATGAGCCGTATTTACTTCGACAATGCTGCAACAACGGCTCTTGATCCGGAAGTGCTGGAAGCTATGATGCCTTTCCTTACTGAAAAGTTTGGCAATCCATCCGCTATATATTCTTATGGCAGGGAGACGAAGATGGCTATTGAAAATGCACGCAAAACGGTAGCGCGTATCCTCAATGCCAATCCGGGCGAAATATTCTTTACTTCAGGTGGCACAGAGAGTACTAATGCGGCCATTACTGCTGCCGTCCGCGACCTGGGTTGCAGGCACATTATTACCTCGCCCATTGAGCATCATGCCACGCTGCATACTGTTGAGCATTTAGTGCACTACGGTCATGCCATGCTAAGCTATGTTAAGCTGAATGATAAGGGGCACATTGATCTTAATCATCTTGAAGAATTGCTTGCCGGCAGCAAAGTGCGTACCCTCGTTACGCTCATGCATGCTAATAATGAAATAGGTAATCTTCTTAAAATGAAAGCGGTCGGCGAACTGTGCAATAAGTATGATGCTATCTTTCAAAGTGATACGGTTCAGACAGTAGGGCATTATCCGTTTGACCTGAAAAATATCAATGTTCATTTTATCAATGGCGCAGGGCATAAATTTCACGGCCCTAAAGGTGTCGGCATATTATATGTAAATGAGCAGGTACGCGTCAAACCGCACATGCATGGAGGCGCACAGGAACGTAATATGCGGGCAGGTACTGAAAATTTGTATGGTATAGTGGGCTTTGCAAAAGCGCTTGAGATTGCTACACAGCGTTATGAACAGGATAGCGCCTACATCAAAGGACTTAAAGCCTACATGGCCGGAAAACTGCTCGAAACATTCCCGCAGGTTAAGTTTAACGGAGACCCGAATGGCAGCAGCCTTTATACCGTGCTGAATGTATCCTTCCCAATGACCGAACGGTCAGATATGCTTCTTTTCAACCTGGATATGGCGGGTATTTGTGTAAGCGGGGGAAGCGCATGTACCAGTGGCACTAATTCTGTCAGCCATGTGATCAAGGCAATTTATAATGAGAAGGTTGCCAATATAGTGCCTGTCCGTTTTTCTTTTTCCCGGCATAACACTAAAGAAGAAGTAGATGCGGTAGTGGAAAAACTGAAAGAACTGGTGTAAATATTCTGACATCTTTCTTTATACTTGACACACCGAATAAAATTTCTCGTAAAAAGTGTAGAAATTTGCACGGTTTAATATTGAAATATGTCACGCAAAACAAAGATAGTAGCAACGGTAGGCCCTGCCTGTAATACTTATGACAAATTACTTGCCCTTGTACAGGAAGGTGTAAATATATTCCGGCTCAATTTCTCGCATGGTACGCATGATCAGCATCAGTTGGTTATTGATCATATAAAAAACATAAACACTGCTAATCAGTCCAACATAGCCATCCTTGCCGATTTGCAGGGTCCCAAGCTTCGCATAGGCGATATTAAGGACAATGCGCTCTACTTAAAAAAAGGTGATGTATTTTATTTCACCAATGAAAAGTGTATCGGCACGCTTGATAACATCTATATATCTTATCCCTCCTTTCACGATGATGTTAGAGTAGGCGAGAAGATATTACTTGATGATGGAAAGATAGAGGTATTGGTGAAAGAGATAGGCAGCGATAACCGTGTAAAAGTAGAAGTGCTTTCACCGGGGTTACTTTCTTCAAAAAAAGGAGTAAACCTGCCGGATACAAAAATTTCCCTGCCTTCCCTGTCAGAAAAAGACCTTGATGACCTGGATTTTATTATCAGCCAGGATATAGACTGGGTAGCTCTTTCCTTTGTTCGCCAGCCTGGCGATGTAACACAGCTACGTGACATAATACAAAGAAAG
This sequence comes from Chitinophagales bacterium, assembly GCA_044448445.1. Classification (GTDB taxonomy): domain Bacteria; phylum Bacteroidota; class Bacteroidia; order Chitinophagales; family Chitinophagaceae; genus Nemorincola. The sequence continues at coordinate 6,339 of JBIOGX010000079.1, read as the reverse complement.
AACAGCAATATCAAGATCATTTCTAAAATTGAAAAACCGGAGGCGCTCGAATATCTTCGTGAAATAATACTTGCTTCTGATGCCATAATGGTAGCGCGTGGCGACCTGGGCGTTGAATTGCCGCTCGAACAGGTGCCCATGATACAAAAAAATATTGTGCGTAAATGTATACACCGGGCAAAGCCTGTGATCATCGCTACGCAGATGATGGAAAGTATGATAGACCGCACACGCCCTTACCGCAGTGAAATAACTGATGTCGCCAATGCGGTGATGGAGGGGGCTGACGCGGTAATGCTTAGCGGAGAAACTGCCATAGGCCAGTACCCTGAACTGGTGGTGCATACTATGGTAAGCATTATTAATGAGGTGGAAAAAGAAGAAACCGTCTATAACAGAAACCTGACGCCTAAGCCTCATTCCCCCTCATTCCTCAGCGACGCGCTTTGTTACAATGCCTGCGAAATAGCGAAGGATATAAACGCAAACGCCCTTATCGGTATGACCCAGTCAGGCTATACCGGCTTTATGCTATCCAGTTTCCGCCCTCATTCCCCAATATATGTATTTACCAAAACTCAAACACTGGTAAACCAACTTAGTCTCAGTTGGGGTGTACAGGCATTTTACTATGACAAAGAAGAAAGCATTGATAACACCATTTCCGACCAGGTGGCGTTTCTCAAAGAAAAAGGCCTGCTCCACTCTGGGGACGTTATAGTAAATACCGGCAGCATACCTGTAGAAGAACACCTGCCTACCAACATGCTGAAGATAACGAAGGTGGTGTAAGCAGACCATTTTTCCCATAGCTTTGCCCTTATAAAGTATTTTACCCGTGAACATAAGAGGCCTGTTTTTTGTTTTTTTCATTTTTGGAATTTTGCAAAGTGCATCCGCGCAGGAAATTTCTTTTAAAGACACTATCACATCTTATAATACACACCGGCTAAACATAAATAAAGCAGGGATGAAAGTGTTGGGCTTATGGGGTATAGCTAATATTGCAGCGGGAAGTATCGGGTATTTTACTGCAAAGCAGGATGAGTGGAAATACTTTCATGAGATGAACGTAATATGGGGCATGGTAAATACCGGGATAGCAGCTATGGGCATGGCAGGGGTGAGAAAGGAATTGAATGTAAGATTGAGCTATGAGCGGTCGTATGATCGTTACAGGGCGAATAAAAAGCTTTACCTCGTCAATGCAGGACTTGATGTTTTATATATTGCCACAGGGGTAGGGCTTACTGAATATTCCGTAAATGCGAAGACAGATGCGGCAATTTATCGTGGCTTTGGAAGGTCTATAGCTATACAGGGTGTTTTCCTGCTGCTTTTTGATAATGTTATGTTTGCAGCGCACCAACAAAGTAATAGTAACTGGTACAGGATCATGAATGAGATTCATGTTTCTAATGCTGGTATAGGGTTTATACATACCTTCTGATAAAATACTATTAAAACTGAAAGGGTTCCGAAGCTTCGGAACCCTTTCAGTTTATTATCAGGAAACCGTGACCTTATTTAAAATCCCCAGCTTTTACATAAGTAATCTTATCTTTTGAAAGGAATTTTTTCATAGCGCCGTTTATCTCGGCTACGGAGAGCTTTTCTAATTTATCATCAACAGCTTTATCCCAATTCATTGTGCGGTCAAGGAATAAGTAATTATTCAGTTTACTCGCTAATTGTCCATCCTCAGCGCGGCTGTTTTCCCGGTATTGAACATATCCGGCTTTAGCTTGTTTAAGTTCCTGTTCATTAAATCCATCTTTCAGCATTTTATCCAGTTCTTCATTCCATGCCGTTTCCAGTTTTGTTTTATTCTCAGGATTGTAGATAGCATACGAACCAAATGCGCCGGATTCATCTTTTGTATTGATCTGCAGCCACGAACCAACTCCATAGCTGATACCTTCTTTTTGCCGGATACGGGTTGCAAGGCGCGAATTAAGGAAGCCGCCGCCAAATATGAAGTTGCCCATGGTCATTGCCGGGTAATCAGCATTGTCATCACGCATTTTCACGTTCATTCCGCAAACCATCATGGCATTCTTTTTATCCGGGGTTTTAATTTCCTTGTACTGTGGGGTAACATCATCATAGGTATCCGGTATGCGGGTATAAGCCATAGGTGCGGTCCAGTTACCGAGCATTTTGTTTAATTGTCCTTTTACCATTGCGGGGTCAAACTCTCCTACAAATGCAGCAGTTGCATTACTGCTATTGTAAAAGTCTTTATAAAAACTCTTAACATCTTTAAGGCTTGCATTATTCGTCGCTTCCACTTCTTCATCCACAGTCATCGTGTACTTGATATTGCCTTTGGGTCTTGGGGTTACCACCCTTGTATATTCACGGAAAGCAATGCTTTGTGGTTCAGAGCGTTCCTGTTCCAACTGGCTTGTGTTCTCATTTTTCAATGTTTTAAATTCATCTTCCGGGAAAGACGGCTCATGGAGCATCTCATTTACAAGGTCAAGCGTTTGAGACAGGTTCGCTTTTGTTGACTTAATGGTAATGCTTACCGTTTGTCCGTAACCGTATATATAGACACTGGAGGAAAGCTTATCAAGCGTCTCATTGATCTGGGCCATAGTATGATTCTTTGTCCCTCTTTTTAGCATGCCGCCGGTAAGCGAAGCTATCGTTGCTTTATTCTCTAAGGTTTTTTCATCGCCTATACGCAGGGTGATGCGCCCCTCTACTGTATTGCCGCGGGTGGTTTTTGAAAGCAGGGCGTATTTAGCCCCTCCCGGTATGGTACCGCGCTCGGTACGTTTTTCAATATTTACAGGAGACGGGTCGAAGGCCTCTGCTGAAGCAAGCGCCTGCTGGCCTTTATAATCTTTAACTAAGCTTGCAACATCAGGTTGCGCAGGCAATACCGCACGTACCGGGTTAGCGGTAGGTATAAACTCACCAACCGTACGGTTAGAGTTCATGATATACGCTTTTGCAATTCTGTTCACATCATCAGCAGTAACTTTTTTCACGTCATCGCGATACAGGAAAGCAAGCCGCCAGTCGCCCTGCGATATAAATTCACTCAGGGTAAGGCCTATATACTCACTGTTGCGGTACATTTCTTCAAAACCCTTTAGTAGCTTATTTTTTGCTTTTTCCACTTCCTCGCCTGTTACCGGCTTCGTTTGCAGTTCATCAATAGTCCTGAACATGGCATCCTTTGCTTTATCCAACGATTTGTCTTTGAGCACATCTGCGCTGATATAAAAATAGGTTGGGTCTTTCAACCCGGGATCATCGGCCCATACACCGGTAGCCAGTTCTGTTTTTACTAAGCTTTGATACAGGCGGCCATTCGGTTGGTTGGTAAGCGCTTCATTCAGTACATCAAATGCCGCGTAATCATTGTCTGCGCCCGCTACTATATGGTACGCGCAGGATACCGACTGCACATCGCCAACCCGGTTCAGTACCACGCTGCGCTCTCCGTCCTGCACAGGCTCTACGGTATAGGTAGGCTCTAAAACGCGTGACGGTTTTGGTATGCTTCCGTAATATTTTACCACGAGCGCCAGTGTTTTTTGTTCGTCTATCTTCCCGGCTACAAGCAGTACGGCATTATCCGGCTGGTAATATTTTTTATAGAAGGCCTGCAGGTTTTTTATCGGTACTTTTTCAATATCCTCCTTCGAGCCGATTGTTGATTTGCCGTAATTGTGCCAGAGGTACATGGTAGAAAGTACGCGCTCCTCCAATATGCCGGATGGATTATTCTCTCCCGCTTCAAATTCATTCCTCACCACGCTGAATTCGCTTTTCAGGTCTTTATCTGCAATGAACGAATTGACCATACGGTCTGCCTCCAGGCTCAGTCCCCAGTTGAGATTTTGGTCTGTTGCTGAAAAAGTTTCAAAATAATTTGTGCGGTCATAAGAGGTGGTGCCGTTAGGGTTGGCGCCATGTGCGGTGAGCTCATCTGGCACTTTTGGGTGATGGGTAGAACCTTTAAACATCATGTGCTCTAATAAGTGAGCCATACCTGTTTCTCCGTACCCTTCCATACGTGAGCCTACCAGGTAGGTGATGTTTACCGTAATAGTTGGCTTTGAAGGATCCGGGAACAACAATACGTGCAGGCCATTCGGCAATTTGTATTCAGTGATACCTTCCACACTGGTAACTTTTACCGCACCCGATGCGCCGGGTTTTGCAGCAGCAGTTTTTTGCTGCGCAACAGCGCTGTAAGAGATAATGCTCATGGTCACCAGCATGATCCCTCCAATGAATTTGTAGCTTTTCATTATGGAATTTTTTAGAGATGAAGAATATAAATGTACATAAATGTGAATAAAACAATAAACTTCTTGCATAATTTAATAATAAATATTCTATATTGTTGGCCTGCCACATCTGGCAACGTCATTAAGTTCAGGTGGCAGAGGTTGAAAAAACACGCTATATTTAGAGTAAAATTGTATTGATCCCAATTCCTGATCCCCAATTCCAAACAACAAATTCCACCCGCAATAATGCCCTGGCTGCAACTCATACGTTGGCACAATCTGCTCATTATCTTTCTTACACAATTTCTGGTGTGGGTATGTGTTATTTTACCCATAAAGCCGGAAGTGCTTAACCTCGTTAATTTCTGCTGCATTACTCTATCTGCCATGCTCATAGCCGCCGCCGGCTATATCATCAACGATTACTTTGATAATAAAATAGATGCGGTCAACAAACCCGGGAAAGTGGTGCTTGGAAAAACAATTCCGCGCAAACAGGCTATAATTTATCATTCCGTATTAAACGCCATTGCTTTGTTATTGGCAGGCTATGTAGCGTGGCGTGCGGGTCACTATGAGTGGCTGCTCATACAGGTCGGATGCACACTGTTACTTTGGTACTACTCTGTAAAGTTCAAGAGGCAATTAATTACAGGTAATATTGTTGTTGCATTACTTACCTCGCTTACCATTATCACACTCATCATTTACGAGCCTGGGCTACATCGTTTTTTTAATGACCCGGTCTTTGAAAGAACAGGCAGTGGCGTTTATCAGCTTAACCGGTCATGGTTATTGATAGGCTATGCAATATTTGCTTTTCTCCTCACCTGGATGCGGGAAATAGTGAAGGATATGGAAGACATGAAAGGCGACTCAGACCAGGGATGCGTTACCATGCCCATAAAATGGGGGCTGTCTGCAGCAGCGCGCTTTACACAGGTTTTGGGAATAATAACCGTTATTTGCCTGCTCACCTTCGGCATAAGGTTGCTCCATTCAGACCGGCAGATCATTGGCTACTGCCTGCTCATAGTTGTTACGCCGCCCCTGATCATATGGATCATAACCCTCAACAGGAAATACACAAAAGAACATTATCACAATGCAAGCCGTAAACTTAAAATAATCATGGTACTTGGCCTCTGCTCATTGATCGTTAATCTACTTTTGTCATACCTTATTTAATTTTGACCCTGCCGGCGGCATTTCAACGTTAGGCTTAATTATTTGCTTCACTAAACAAGGTGAGGTAGCTCACCTTTAAAATAAAATAGGTGCGAATTAAATAAATTATTACCTTTAGTATATAAAGCGTCCTTATGAAAAGGGTTTTGCTTATTCTTATCCTATTCAGTGCTTATTTCTCTAAAGCACAAAACTACCAATGTTTACAAAGTGGGGTGAAGCATTATTTTACAAATGGTAATGGCTATCTAAGAGGTATAAGAATAGATTCTGTAAAGACAAGTGGTAGCGATGTGATTTATTACCCATTTCATACGTCACGAGGTCGTTATCCTTATGCGGCTGGATTCAACGCATTATTAGATTCCAACGGCGGTAGTTGGCTCGGTAAGAAAGTTATTCAAAGAAACAATGGGACTTTTTTATTTGATAACCTATGGGGTGATACGGTTATTATAAATACACAGGCCAGCATTGGAGACACTTGGGTATTTTGCAAAGACACAAGTAGCCTATATTATTATGCGAACGTACTTTCGATTGATACAATGACCGTACTTGGAGTACTTGATACTGTAAAAACAATAATTATCAATGCTTACAATGGCACTACTTTGATCACTGCTGACCCTGTTAATAATTTTCAAATTGTTCTTAGTAAAAATCACGGTTTTGTACACACATTTGATCTTTACACTTTTCCATATCACGCACCTGATTCAAACTATGCACGTGGATTTGATTATTATTTAGACGCCTTGATCCATAATTCTACAGCGCCATTTATTCCAACACAATCTAATTCCACCTTTGCTTTAGTACAACTAACTAATCCAACCGGGTCGCAGCTATATGATTGGAATGTAGGAGATGTTTTTGAATATAGTGTATGTAATAT
>JBIOGX010000078.1:0-8570 GCA_044448445.1 Chitinophagales bacterium | reverse complement strand
ATCTATAAGCATGGTGCCTGAGGCCGCCGGTAAACACAGGTGTACGGTAACTGATGACCCTCCAGCAGTAAGTGTCATTGCAGCAGTGCCGCTATAGCTACAATCACCAAATACATTATGGATCACTACACCACCCGCACTTCCCGCAGTAGAAAAAAGGCCTCCGGTCATTACAAACTTACCATGAATATTTGATGTGATTTTTGAACCGGCACCGGAAGATAAAACAGTACCTCCGCTCATTGTGAGATTTCCATAAACATTAAGATTAAAGATCGTTGTAGATGCAACGGAACTTATAGTACCTGAATTAAAAGTGACATTACCATAAATATATGTATTAGCAGTAGTACCAGCTCCTCCTAAAGAAAATGTACCACCGTTTATAATAACGTTACCATAAACAGTATCCGGGAATACTGAGCCTGCTCCGCTCATAGTCACTGACCCACCAGTTGAAAATGTTACTGTAACAGCTGTTGAAGACGGTGAGCCCACAACCCACGATAATGATGATGAAGATTGTGTCATCGCCAGTGTTACTGTCCATGTATCTCCAGGAGTTGTAAAGCTCGAAGGTGATGTTGTTCCATCAGACCAGTTTGTTAATGTAGTAACAGGCCCTGCGGTAACTGTTGTCCATGCAGTTGCATGACCTTCAAAAACCTTGCAACAAAGCAATAACGATAGAAAAAAGATTTTAGGGGGCAATGCGCTTAATACTTTTTGAATAGCAGTACAAGTAAAATATTTTTCCATAACACAAGTTTTTAAAAGGTAAAAACAGTGGGATTCTATTTTATAAAAATAACATTATTTTAATTAATACGAAAATATGTTTTTTTTAAAAAATCGGTGTCTGGTATAAACAGTCTGCCCGGATTTTTTGCACAAACCGGAACATTATCAAAAAAAACCGGGCGAAGCCATAAGACTTATTTTGTCAACGTTCCTTAGGGGGTTGAGGCGGGATTACGTAAGGAAAGATGACGATATAAAACCCAACATCTAACTTGTTCTTTTCCATTTTTTCTATATCATATCCGCCGCGGCGGATTAAATATGCCCATATTCGCTCCCGGCCTTTGGTTGGGATGGGAAAAAATAACTGCGCTATATGGTAGGTTTTATATCGTCAACTTTCCTAATTTGCGCAAAATACTGAAAAAATGATCCGCAAGCCTGGTATATGCTTACTTATTGTGTTTTCTTCCCTGCAGGCGCAGGCAATAGAGGCTGTAGTTTCCCATGCTGTATTTTACCTGCCGGACCCTGCCCGGCAAAACCAATTACAACCAGGCGTTGAAACCTACTGGCAGATAAACCCACGCACGCTGCATTATATAACCACACCTGAAAAGACCATCATAGCCCGCATAAAGACCGATATTATTTTCATGAATGATACGGGCATTACCAGGGAAGATCATTTTGTCTTAGAAACCGTGCCCCGCCATAATGTTGAAGAATTGAGCACACATAGTATCATAGACCTGCGCCGTTATTTCATCAGCCCGGGCGCTACGAGGATGAAGTTCATACTTACCGATATGGCGGACAGCACACACCATTTTGTTTATTCAGACAGCTTTGTGGTAGCACCTGTTACAAATACCGTCTTTTATAGCGACCTGCAATTGCTCGATACTATATTGGCGTCCCCCGCACAAACTGTATTCAATAAAAACGGGCATCAACAAGTTCCGGCATGTACCAATTTTTTAGATGACAAGAAAAATATGCTGCACTATTATGCTGAATTATATAAAACCAATGAGATACCCAAATCAGATTATCCTTTAGTGCAACAAGTATTCATAACAAAAAAGGAAAATGAACCATTCTCCAAAAGTTTTTTAAAAACTGACACAATCACCCCTCAAAATATTTCATTAGTCTCAGGAAGTTTTAATATCGCCTCACTGACCTCCGGTAATTACTACATCTGTGTTAAGCTGGAGAATAATAACCATACAATTATTGCATCCGGCAGCTTTTTCTTCCAGCGGTTGAATACACATCCTGCCAAAGAAGATACAGCCGTAAAAAATACCTCTGTATCCGACACAGGCATAGAAAATATAAATGTTCTTAATCTCAATAAAACCTTTCTGTCAAAATATTCCCTGGCTGAAATACGCGCTATATTAAAGATGCTGCTGCCTGTAAGCGATGCGCTTGGAACAAATACCATAAATGGTTTCCTGAAGAAACCTGATGAAATATATATGCGGTATTATATCTACAATTACTTCTCAAATATCAATCAAAAAGATCCCGGGCGCGCATGGAAAGAATTTACCGCAAAAGTGAAGGAAGTAAATAGCCTTTTTACTGAACATGGCACTGCCGGTTATGAAACTGCCCGTGGTTTCATATATCTCAAGTACGGAGCACCAACCGAAATCGTTACGGTAGAAAATGAACAGGGGTCATTACCTTATGAAGTATGGCAATACAATAACCTCACGGAAATGAGCCATAAAGAGATAACAAATGCCGTATTCCTCTTTTATAAACCAAATCAAATAACCTCCAATTACAGGCTCCTTCATTCTACAGTATCCGGCGAAGTTCAGAATACATCATGGCGAACCTACTTATATACGGGCAGCCAGGGCGGTAATAACATCAATTCCCGTGCAGAACAATATATTGGAAATAGGTGACCTCTCCCCTGCCCTCTCCGAGAGGGAGAGGGTGAACCTGCCTGCCGGTAGGCAGGGTAGAATGAGTTATGAGTTCGTATAATCTGTAGGGCTTTTTCCGTGTTTTGAGTCGGCCCATACATTGTCAATCGTCCATTGCAACTGTTGCCGGAAAGCCTCCTGCCGCTCCGGGCATACTTCAAGGGCGCATAATTTACACTGGTAGGGCTTGCAGCCGTCAATGTGTATAAACAACTCCACCTGGTTTTTAAAATGAGCCTTTATAAGGTTTTCAAGCGCATGTATCTCTTTATCGGCATCGGCCACCTGGTAATACCACGGCAGTGTCATGTGCGCATCCACATGCATCATGCTGCCATACTGTATCACCCGCAGGTTATGAAGGTCCACCCACTGCGGCAAACGCTTATCCTGGAGCAGGGCTATGACCTCTTTCAGCAACACCAAATCCATTTCGTCCATAATACCGGAAATGGAGCGGCGTAATACTTTGTAACCCGTGATCATGGTAATCACTGCAAAGCAAAGCGCCACCGCACTATCTAACCACAACCATTTGTTACGGGTAACTACCAATAGCAACAATCCTATGATTACCGCAATAGTTGAATAAGCATCTGTCTGCAGGTGCTTGCCGGCAGACACCAATATCATTGAATTGCTTTTCTTTCCTTTTTTCTCAGCATACTTGCCCGCAATAAAATTTATTCCGCCGGCAGCCGCAATGATCAACAGGCCTGTATCCAGCTTTTCTAATTTATGAGGAATGATCAAATGGTTTATAGCTTCGTAAATGATCACAACTCCTGCAATAATGATGAGCGTACCTTCTACTGCCGAAGATAAAAATTCCGCTTTGCCATGACCGTAAGGATGGTTGGTATCGCGCGGAAGGGCTGCGAGGGCAATACTAAATAATCCGAGGAATCCGGCTGCCATGTTAACAATACTTTCCAGGGCATCTGTAAGCACAGTAACCGAATTGGTTAGATACCATGCCAGCATTTTGGCCAGGAAAAGCACTACGGAGAGCAAAGCAATATATCGCTGGATGCGTATTGGCATGGTATTAATTGAAGGGAAGTAAAGATAATGTTTTAATTTATTGCCGAGGGGTAATGTTGGCTTAATAATACCGGTAATTATAAACCATAGAATCATACACACCACCGGAATTAGTCATTTTTACGAATTTGCTTATTCTTCCCAGGTTATCAAACCGGTAGGAATAGTTCTCAACTGTATCGGCAGCAATAATAAGACCTTTTGCCAGGTGTGTGTTTCTAATATAAGACCTGCCATAAGTTAAAAAATCGTCAATCCGGGTTACATCACCCGGCTGGCCGTCTTTAGACAAGTCGTAATAATAGGCCTTAGCGCTTGTTGTTGTACCCATTGGCCCGAAACTTGCCACATCTCCGTTAGTCCAGTTATAATAGACAGAAGTGAGCGTATAGTATGGAGGCGTACCCGTAGGAGTCTTAGTATCCAACTCGCTAAGCTGGTTATTATTATAATGCATGATAAGCGTATCAGTAACCAACACTTCTAAAATTACGCCACTTGTATTCGCATAGACTGTAAAAGAATTACCGGTTTCATCAGTGATAGAAAAAGACGAACCTAAATAAACGAATGATTTACTGCCATTATTACCACTAGCGGTTCCATCACCAACCCGAATAATAGAATCAACATTGCTATACTGATCATAAACAACCCGGTAATGCTCCATTTCTCCCGAATGAGTATAATCAACAGTAGCGATTTTTTGGTTGCTGAATGGAACCGGGTTGTTTTTTTTCTTGCAGGAAAAAACGCAACCTATAACAATTATTAAAAGAGAAAAAACAGGAATTTTATAGTTATTCATACAGGCTTCGTTTTCATTATTAAAATTAAGTAATAAACGTCAATATCGTCCTTTTTGTGTGGATTACCTGTCTTTAAAGCTCAGTTTTGTATAACCGAAAATGAGGATTAGCGCCATGATCATGCTAACCAGGCAGAACCAGAGAAAACCTTTAGCAAGGTTATCATAAGTTGCCTGTTTTGCCATTAGGTTGTATGTATTAATAACATCAAGCAGCATCCAGATAGAAAAAAACAAGGCTAATATGCCAAGTATAAGATTGGTGAGCCTGTGCCTGAAGTAAAACTGCGCTCCAAAAGCTATGGTAATAAAAAATGCCCATGGATTAAAATCGTGTATATTTAATACACCAGTACGAAATAAGCTCATTATGAACCATACCAGCCCCAGCAATAAGTAGAAACTATATGCTATAAATACCAAAACCTCATAAAAGGTGATTTTCTTTTTCATAAACACAGGCAAGACTGCGAATTTAGGACAATTTCATTAGCAGAAAATTAATTGTCATCTTCAATTTATCAAATTATTTTCACATCTTTGATGCCAAATACAAATACCAGTGAAGACGCTGCTCAATAATGACCAACTGAATATAACGCTGCAGCGGCTGGCGCACCAGTTAGTTGAGAACCATCTTTCTTTTAAGGATACCGCCATTATCGGCATACAGCCCCGCGGCATATTTCTTTCCGACCGTATCGCGAAAATGGTAAAAAAAATAACCGGCAATAACCGTATAGATTATGGCAAGCTGGACATTACTTTTTACCGCGATGATGTAAATAGCCGCGATATACATGTGCCTTCTGCTACCGATATTCCCTTTAGCATAGAGGGCAAAAATGTGGTGCTGATAGACGATGTGCTGCATACCGGGCGTACCATACGCTCGGCAATGGATGCACTGATAGATTATGGCCGCCCAAGAAAGGTGGAGCTGTTGGTGCTGGTTGACCGCCGTTTCAGCCGCGAGCTACCTGTACAGCCCGATTATGCAGGTTATACTGTTGATACTATATTGACTCAAAAGGTAATTGTGTATTGGAAAGAAAAGGATGGTAAAGATGAAGTAGCGCTCATTGATAAAGTATAACAGATGGAATTGGGTATTAGTAACCTGCCTACCGGCAGGTAGGTTGGAATTGGGATTGGAAATGGTTTGACGTTTATGTTTTAATTTTTGAATTTTAATTTTTGAATTTTTAACCATGCTTTCTGTAAAACATCTGCTCGGAATAAAAGAACTGACCTTAAAAGATATTGAGCAGATCTTTCAAACCGCCGATAACTTCAAGCAGGTATTACAACGTCCTATTAAGAAAGTGCCCACACTGCGCGATACTACTGTAGCCAATATATTTTTCGAAAACTCTACCCGTACCCGCCTGTCATTTGAGCTTGCCGAAAAACGCCTCGGCGCAGATGTAGTCAATTTTTCAGCAGCAGTATCTTCGGTAACCAAGGGCGAAACGCTTATAGATACGGTCAATAACATACTCGCCATGAAGGTGGATATGGTCGTGATGCGCCACTCGGCCAGCGGCGCTCCCTGGTTCCTGGCACAGCATATAGACGCCAGCATCATCAATGCAGGCGACGGCATTAATGAGCACCCCACACAGGCGCTGCTTGACGCATACTCCATCAGAGAAAAACTGGGCAGCGTAAAAGGAAAACGCGTTACCATCATCGGCGACATCATGCACTCACGGGTAGCGCTGAGTGATATTTTCTGCCTTGCCAAATTGGGCGCTGAAGTAATGGTATCCGGCCCACCAACACTTATACCAAAACATATAGAATCACTTGGGGTTCGGGTGGAATACAATGTAAAGAAAGCGCTGGAATGGTGCGATGTAGCCAATGTGCTGCGCATACAACTGGAGCGGCAACACAAACCCCTCTTCTCCACCCTGCGTGAATATGCGCTATACTATGGCGTAAACCGCCAGATGCTCGACAGCCTCGAAAAAGACATTATCATCATGCACCCCGGCCCTATAAACCGTGGTGTGGAACTTAACTCAGACGTAGCCGACAGCAAGCAATCTATAATTCTCGACCAGGTAGAGAATGGTGTAGCTATACGCATGGCAGTGATCTACCTGCTATCAGGAAAGAGGGAAATGGAGTAAAATAAAAAATTATTACTTCATTAAAACTGTACCCTTACACTTCCAAAAACGCCAAAGTACCTTGACTTGGTCTCAGTTGGCAATGGGCTTGGTGTTACGCGCCATACAAAATCTATACGGAATATCTTAAAAATATTAGAAACACCGGTACCCAATTCAAGATACGGATCCCCTTTCAGTGTACGGAATGGATAATTTGCGCTGTTATCCATATTGAGTTTCTGGTTTTCCTGGCTCAAAGATCCCAGTATTCCCTTGGCAGTCCAGAACTGGCGGAATTTTAATTTCTTGAATAATGGGATGCGGCCAAAAATACCACCGCCAATATTATGCTCTATATTAAACCCTGCGTACTGGTCACTCAGAAATTCGTATGTATTCATCATCTCGAAGGCATACTGGTTATAGTATTCATATTCATTACCGGGATGTATTTCAAGCAATGGATAGGGTAAAGGTTTTGAAGAAAAATATTTGCCTACAAAAACATTATAATACAAACTGCCGAAAGGAGGTATATTGATGTTTTCCGTAACAGTGAAACGAGCTTTCTGATATTCATAACTGCTGTTCAAAACACCCTTCAGTCCGGCAGTTAATGAGAGATTCAAAACAGGATATTTACTACCCATATTCACGCGCAGGTACTGCCCTTCAATATAATGTTCTTTATAGGCATACCGAAGTTCTATCCCAACCTCGCTGCTATTCACAGTCTTTGATGAATTACCGTTAAGGTCATAAAAAATACTTGTATCCGGTAAAGGTGCATAAGGCCTGTAATCCCTATGCTCCAGGATCAGTTTATGGCTGAAGCCCATAAAATATTGCTTATAAAACTCTACTCTCTGGAAATCGGCAAATGCAAGTTTCCACGGAATCCCCGGCTTACGGAACAATGCGCTGAAAATATTATCAGAGCCAAGCTGGTCATAATAATTATTGGTCTGGCTAATATCATGTGCATAATATGCATAGAGCGTGGTCCAGGGATGACGGTTGATCATCCACATACCTGTAAGACCATATTTGTATTGCCCGTCTTTAGTACCATAAGCGAGGTATCCTGTAAAATGGAAATCTTTTATTTTTTTTGGAGTGCCCAGCGAGATACGAAAACGGTTCCCTTCAACCGGGTTAGTACTATATAAATAGTAGTATGGCCCAAGTTGTATAGGGCCAACATCTTTTACACCGCTGATAGCAAAGGTTATAAAATTTTTATAGACAGTGGTAATACGCATTTTGTTTATGGTATCCACCATTTTATTTATTTTCTTTTCATTTTTAGTAAGCGTATCAGGCCGGTTGATCTGCCACCAATCATCAGTTTTATTCTTTACTGAATCCGGTTTTATCACTTCCTCACGCCACTGCGGGTCTGCAAGTACATTCGCAGTTGAGTCATCATTAATCTTTATGTGATGATAAGTAGTGGTCTTCCGCCCTATAAAACCGGGAAATTTGTTAGAACTGTATATCTTGAAGTTGGCGATGAACTTATCTTTGGATAAGAACCAAAAGCTATCCACAGGAGCAAATTCCTGGTATAGGCTAACCTTGTCCACCCAATTGATATTGGCAAGCTGAGACACATCCATACTTATCCGCTGCAAGGCATATATGGAATCAACAACCCAAAAATCACCGGTAAAGCAATTCTCCTCTGCACGTCTTGGCTTGAATTGAACCAGTATGATATTATGCCCGTAAGCCACCTGGGTATCCTTGATCTTGTATTTGTAATAAAAAAGCCCTTCATTACTGATCGGGCTTACATATTTTTTATCAAATACAGGAATATAGTTCTTGTAAACATTCACATTCTGGTGCAGAGTGCCGAGATATTTTACAACGTTCTCATTATTAACGCCTTTGACCATACTGGCT
>JBIOGX010000077.1:0-8603 GCA_044448445.1 Chitinophagales bacterium | reverse complement strand
TGGTAACGCCGATCATATCTACCAGCCCGCCGAGGCCGCTGCCTAATATGATGCCTACCCTTGGTTTGGTTTTGATCTTTTGCTGTATGAAAGCAGAAGTAGCCTGTATTTTGTCGTATAAAGTCATCGGAAGTAATTGAAGATTGTTTGCAACCGGAATAATAAAAACAAAGATAATGTTGAATGTTGGATACTGCTATCCGAACCCCGGGTTCCTTACTTCATTCACAGCTATTTTAATGGAGCCAATGCTAAAACGCTCGTCTGCTACTGCCACTTTAGGAGGCGGTTGCCCTATGCCGGATATGACGCCCAACAAATGGCGTTGTTCTATTGTATCAAGTGCGGCCTTCCGTTTCAGATGCTGGCCTGCTATTTTCTTAATATCTGTTCCTGCATGGTTCAGGATGTCGTTTTTCAGGCGTATTTCCCGTGCCATTCGGCCTATTATGAACATTAAGGTTACGCCAATAGCTGCCAATCCATATATGGCTAATATGAGGTACATCAGGTTTTCTGTCCCTATACTATTCCTGATTTGAGCATTATAAAAAATATCGCCTAATATGCCGAATGGGTAGATCCGGTGCATAAACGCGATAAACGCAAGCCCGCCAAGGCTTACAATATAGCAACCGATCTCTGTGATGATTAGCGTACCGCTGCTTAGCAGCCTTTGTGCTGCGGGCTTTCGCAATGAGGTGGCCAGCGGGTCGAGCAACTCAATTTGCTCGTTGATCATTACCCTTTCTTCTCTGAACTCTTGTAACAGATCGTCTTTCAGGGTGGTTAATGGCATCCTTGAATTTAATGGTTGTGCAAAAATAACTTACTCTTAATATTACTGCTAAAATTAAGTATCCACAGGTGTTAGTATCGTAATTGCGATCATTGCTGAAATCCTGATCTGAAAAAAACATGAGTGGGCTGTTGCTGCCTGAGCTATATGGTTACGCAATAAGTAAACTTACCCGTTTCCCTAAGCCGTCTTCAAAGATGCGGTATAGGGTTGAAAGCTGAATATCACATTTGCCATTCTCCAACCTTGAAATATAGCTTTTCTTAGTTCCTACTTTTACGGCAAGCTGTTCCTGGGTAAGGTTATAATTCTCTCGTAAAAGCGGAAAAGGCAGTAGTGAGTTAATTTACCGGGTATTTTGTATAATTTTGCGTATATTTATCTTATGAGTAAACATTCCATTCTCAAAGGGGCATTGAAACTTAATACCGGAGACCGGTTTAAGTTTAATCTGCCGCTAATTATTTTTGAAGAAGGAGATGCTGTAGTTTGCTATTGTCCCGCACTCGACTTATCCGGTTATGGGAATACAGAAGGGGAAGCTGTTGACAGTTATAAATATGTGATGGGAGAATACTTTGACTATACGGTTAAAAAGAAAACGCTGGTAGCTGATCTGAAAAAACATGGGTGGGCTATTAGCAAAAGCGCCCATAAAAAAATGACCCCGCCAACAATGACCAAAATACTCGAAACAAATGAAGATTTCCAAAGAGTATTTAATAACTATAGCTACAAAAAAATAGATACCAACATTAGTATTCCTGCCTGATGTCAATAAGCAATATACCTCTATCTGTTTTCCGTGAGTTTCTTAAATACAAAGGACTTAACCATATAAAAACCGAAGGAGGACATGAGAAGTGGAGTAGCCAAAAACTACTTCGCCCTGTAATACTTCAAACGCACATTGACCCGGTTCCTGAGTTTATAATCAGAAATAACCTTCGCACTATTGATAGCAATAGAAAGGAATTAGAACAATGGTTAAAGAACAGGTAGAGTACATTGGACGAGGTAGGGTTCAGTAGAACATAGAATTTTGCTTCACCGCTCCGATGCTGCCGGGTCCGCAAGGGCGAGACCCGAGGGTAACAGAAAACCATTAAAACAGCTATCATTTTTCCAGGTTTTGTACTCACGGTTAAAAACCGTGGGCTATGTAATTTGAATCTAAATGGTATAATTTTTTACAATATTCCATACATAGGATAACTTATCCTATTTTTGCACCCCGCCAATTTGTCTATGAAAGGGGATTGGCAAAATATTTGCGCGTATTAATAACACTATGTTTTTTAACAAAAAGAAGGCTATGAGTGGCAAAACAACACATAATAAAAAATCTGGTAATGAGAATGCCGACAACATGTCACAAAATGAAGGAACGGATGAAGCTTTGTCAAATGTGCTGAATGTGGATGACAGCAGGGCCGGCAGTGAGCTTAGTGAAAGCAATGACGGGGAAGTAGAAAAAATGGCGGCTGAACTTGCTGAAATAAAGGATAAACATCTGAGATTGGTAGCTGAATTTGATAATTTCAGGAGGCGGAATGCGAAAGAGCGTATAGAGTTGGTGCAGACCGCAGGCAAGGATATTATCGAATCATTGCTGGTAGTGCTTGATGATGTGGACAGGGCAAGCAAGCAATTGGAAACTACTACCGACATACAAATACTGAAAGAAGGGGTGTCATTAGTATTCAATAAATTGCGCCTGATCATGCAGCAAAAGGGCTTGCGCGTGATGGAGGCCATGAACGAGGATTTTAACCCCGACCTTCATGAGGCGATTACAGAAATACCCGCCCCAACCGAAGAAATGAAGGGTAAAGTGATAGATGTGGTAGAGGCAGGCTATTACCTGAATGATAAGCTGATAAGGCATGCGAAAGTGGTGGTGGGGAAATAAAACCCCCAACCCCTAAAGGGGGGCTACTATTGCGAGAAAGAAAGTCAAATAGAAAAACTTATTAACGAAATAAAGGGAAGTCCCTTTAGGGATTTAGGGTATGTCAAAACGGGATTATTACGAGATATTAGGCGTTTCTAAAAGTTCTACAGCTGATGAGATTAAGAAATCTTATCGCAAAATAGCTATGGAATTTCACCCGGACCGTAACCCCGGAAATAAACAAGCCGAGGAAAAATTCAAAGAGGCTGCAGAGGCTTATGATGTACTCAGCAATCCTGATAAACGCGCCCAATATGACCGCTTCGGCCATGCCGGAACCGGCAATGGCGGGTTTGGACAGGGTGGCCCCGGCGGGATGCGCATGGAAGACATCTTCCAGAATTTCGGCGATATTTTCGGCAATGATATGTTTGGCGGTATGTTTGGCGGTGGCGGCGGTGGTGGCCACAGGCAGGGAACCCGTGGCGCTAACCTGCGCATAAAGCTGAAAATGGACTTTAGCGAAATAGCTAATGGCGCCAATAAAAAAATAAAGGTGAAAAAGCACATTACCTGCCAGCAATGCCAGGGAAGTGGCGCTAAAGATAAGAGTGCAATACAAAACTGTAATACTTGCGGCGGTTCAGGCCAGGTGCGCAGGGTTACCAATACATTCCTCGGGCAAATGCAGACAGTTACCACCTGCCCTACCTGTAATGGCGAAGGGATGACCATTACCCAAAAGTGCAGCAATTGCAAGGGTGAAGGGCGTGTATATGGAGAAGAAACCCTGAGCTTAGATATACCGGCAGGCGTGCAGGACGGTATGCAACTGAGCATGAACGGGCGAGGTAATGCAGGCGAACGCGGTGGCCCTCCCGGAGATTTACTGCTACTGGTAGAGGAAGAAAAGCATGAGTTCCTCACCCGCCATGACCTGGACGTGATGTACCAACTGCATATATCATTCCCTGAAGCGGTATTGGGTATGCAAACCGAGGTACCTACCATTGATGGCAAAGCAAAAATAAAAGTACCGCCGGGTACTCAGAGCGGCAAGCTATTCAGGCTGAAAGGGAAGGGTTTCCCCGCCTTCCAGTCGTATGAAAAAGGTGACGAACTGGTAGAGGTAAATGTGTGGTCGCCACAGACGCTAACCCATGAAGAAAAAGAGCTGATGGAAAAGCTAAAAGATTCTCCCAACTTCAAACCTGGCCCAAATGCAAGGAGTGAACGGGAGGATCGGGGTTTTTTCGATAAGATAAAAGACGCATTCGGGAGTTGATAACAGACGTCCCACACCTCAAAGGTGTGGGACGTCTGGATTTTTAATAAGTTTGTGTGATGAAACAGCCCGGCCTGGCCATTGAAAGAACATTTATTACTTGTATGAAAAGAGCATGGATAAAGTATTTTCCGGTCATATTTGGGATAATACTTCTTGCCGGTTGCAATAATAATAATGGAAAGGCGCCTGCCCCTGATACGGATCCTGTTTTTCAAAAGGATCCGAACCTGAAGAACATTACAGAACAGATAAAGCAGTCGCCAAAAGACGCCACTTTATATTTTAAACGGGGGGGTGTGCTGCATAAGATGCAATTAGATTCGCTGGCTATCAAAGATTATAAGACGGCCTCCTCATTAGATACCAACAGGGCTGAATATTATAGCGCAGTTGGAGACCTCTTATTTGAGAATAAAGACATATCCGGTTCTGTAGCCTGGATACAAAAAGCGATAGCTAAAAACCCCAATGACAGAAAATCGCACCTGAAAATAGCCAAGCTTTTTTTATACCTCAAAGATTACCCTAAATCTTTCGCGGAGATAAACATAGTGCTTCGCCAGGATGTGTATAACCCGGAAGCATACTTCCTTAAAGGAATGTTGTACAAAGACGCGAAAGATACCGCTAAGGCAATATCAAACTTCCAGACAGCGGTGCAGGTATCGCCTGATTACAAGGATGCCATAATACAGCTTGGATTGATGTATAGTGCAAAAAAAGACCCCATCGCGCTCAGGTACCTTGATAACGCCTATAAAATGGATACTACTGATGTTTTCCCAATGTTTGCCATTGGCGTATATTACCAGGATAACAAAGACTACGTTAAGGCTAAAGAGTTGTATAAGAAATGTATTCTGCGAGACAGGCATTTTGCAGATGCGTACTTCAACATGGGGTATATACTCATGCAGGAAGACTCCGTGGAAAAAGCATTTCGCCAGTATGACATAGTAACAAAAATAGATCCGCGAAATCCGACGGCGTACTTTAACAGGGGGTTATGCAGCGAGATAATGGACAGTATGAAAAAAGCGGTTGAGGATTACAAGATGGCCTTATCTTTAGACCCTGCTTACAACAGCCCTAAGGAAGCGCTGAAACGGCTAAAAGGGAAATAGGTTGTCTGGAATTAGGGATTGGGAATTAGGTATTTGGAATTGGGATTAGGGACTGTTGTTTGGAATTAGGATTTGGTGTTTGAAACTTATTTTACATTTCATCAATATGGAACAGCATACTACTTATAGGGGTTTTAAAGAATTAAATTGCTGGAAGGAAGGAAGGGTGTTAAGAAATCAAATTTATAAACTAACCAAAAGCTTCCCTGACTCTGAGAAGTACCTGTTAACATCTCAATTAATCAGGGCTTCAAGATCAATCACTAATAATATTTCAGAGGGCTATGGCCGATATACCTATTCTGATACCAGGCATTTTTTTATTGAATCAAGGGGATCAGTAACAGAGATTATAGATGATTTAACAATAGCCGTGGATGAAAATTATATTGACGAAGAAACTTCGGCAACTATAGAAAGTCAATGTGAAAAAGTTTTTAAACTCTTAAACGGTTATATTGCATACTTAGACAAAGCAAATAAAAATAAATAGTAAATGAAACAATCCCAATTCCAAATACCTAACTCCCAACCTTGCCTACCGGCAGGCAGGTTCCCGATAATATCCCCGTCTATGCTTTCCTCGGATTTTACGAGGCTGGAAGCGGAAATAGACATGATAAACAGAAGTGAGGCCGACTGGTTTCATCTTGATGTAATGGATGGGCGTTTTGTACCCAACATTACTTTCGGGATGCCCATTATTGCCGCCATGAAAAAGTACGCGCGCAAACCCTTTGATGTGCACCTGATGATCGTGGAGCCGGAGAAATACTTTGAAGCCTTTGCCAAAGCCGGCGCTGACATACTTAGCGTTCATATAGAAGTATCGCCGCACCTGCACCGCAGCCTGCAGGTAATAAAATCTCTTGGCATGAAAGCGGGTGTGGCCGTAAACCCGCATACACCCATAAGCCTGCTCACCGATGTGATCAATGACATAGATGTGGTATGCCTGATGAGTGTGAACCCCGGTTTTGGCGGGCAGAAATTCATAGAGCAAACGATACAAAAGACGCAACAACTAAAGCAGATGATCAATGAACGGGGCGCCAGTACACTGATAGAAATAGATGGCGGCGTAACATTAGAAAATGCCGGAAGGATCATAAAAAGCGGGGCAGATGTGCTGGTGGCGGGTAATACGGTTTTCTCCTCCCATGATCCGCTGGGTACCATAAAAAAACTGAAACAGACCGTGCCGGCAGGCACGGCAGGGAAATAAAGTCATAGTTTATACGTTAGTAAGTATGCTCCAAAAGCGGGTATTATTATCAATAGTATTATTGTTTTCATTTGTTTGTGCTTATGCACAGCGCGCCGTCGTGAGTGGTATTGTGCGCGATGAAAAGGGTAAGGCTATAGACCAGGCTCTTGTGGCTGATGAGGTAACGGGTATGGGTACATACACTAACGCAAAGGGCTATTACATGTTTGAAGTGCCTGCGGGCAAGCATATATCCCTTGTTTATTTTGCACAGAGTTGTGAACTGGTTCGCAGAAGTGTACAATTAAATCCGGGGGAGACCCGGGCCATAGATGTAACACTGGTAAGAAAAACAAACGAGCTTGCTTCATATACGGTAAAAGACCAGCGCAAAAGAGAAGAAGCAGGCATCGTTCTTTTAGATATTAGTAAAGTAGATTACATGCCCAGCACTATTGGTGGTGTGGAAGGCCTGATAAAGCTGGCAGTAGGTTCGCATGATGAGCTTACTTCGCAATACAGTGTACGCGGCGGTAGCTTTGATGAGAACCTTGTGTATGTGAACGACTTTGAAATATACAGGCCTTTCTTAGTACGTACCGGGCAGCAGGAAGGGCTTAGCTTTATCAACTCAGACCTTGTTTCAAATATAAACTTTTCTGTTGGTGGGTTCCAGGCAAAGTATGGCGACAAAATGAGTAGTGTGCTGGACGTTACCTATAAACGCCCGACTCAGTTTGCCGGCTCTGTAACCATGAGCCTGCTTGGCGCAAGCCTGCATCTCGAAGGCGCCACAAAGAACCGGAAGCTCACTTACCTTATCGGCGCCCGGCAGAAAAGTAACCAATACCTGCTGCAGTCACAACCCACTAAGGGTGTTTATAATCCATCCTTTACAGATGTACAGGCGCTGATTAATTATCGCGTTAACAGCAGGTGGGAAATTGAAGCTATAGGCAACTATGCGCGAAACAGGTTCACATTCTTCCCTGAATCATCCACCTCCAGTTTTGGTGTGCTCAACCAGGCCTACCAGTTGAACGTATTTTATACCGGCAGTGAATTTGACCAGTTCGATTCCCGTTTTGGCGGCATTTCAGCGACTTATCACCGCGAGTCTTCCCCCTTTAAGATCAAATTTCTCGCTTCTGCGTTCCAGACCAATGAGTATGAAACTTACGATATAGACGGGGAGTATCTCTTCGGGGAGTTGCAAACAGACCTGAGCAAAAAAGACTTCGGGCAGATAAAAACATATCTCGGTACAGGTGGAATACAGGACTTTGCACGTAATTATCTTAATGTAACTGTTGGCGATATAGGCTTCCGCGGAACTTATGATGCTAAGAAGAACTTCATCCAGTTTGGCGTCAATGCTACAGTTACCAATATCAGTGACAACCTGCATGAATGGGAGCGGAGAGACTCAGCGGCATTCTCCCAACCATACAATCCTTCCATGTTGACGATGGCCTATTTCTATAACTCTTCGGCAAATTTTGATTACACACGCATTGATGGTTTTGTGCAGGACAATATCCATTTCGATTCGGCGAATAGATTCACCGCTACTCCCGGCGTACGGTTTAATTACAGCTTTCTCAACAATGAGCTTATCATCAGCCCCCGCCTGCAAATGGCCTATAAGCCAACCTGGGAAAGAGATATAATATTCAAGTTCTCGACAGGCTTGTACGCGCAACCTCCCTTTTACCGTGAAATGCGCAACCTGGAGGGTGGCGTGAATACGGCGCTCAAATCGCAAAAATCTTACCAGGTAGTCTTAGGCGCCGATTATAATTTCAAAATGTATAACAGGCCATTTAAGGTTACAGCAGAAACATACTATAAAGATCTTTGGGACCTCGACCCATACCGGTATGATAATGTGCGTATCCGGTACACCGGCAAGAATGATGCAATAGGGTATGTATATGGCGGCGAACTGCGCCTGTACGGAGATATTGTTAAAGATGCCACATCATGGATCAGCATAGGCCTTATGAAGGCGGAGCAGAAGATAACCGACAGCGGTAGCATACCCGGCTATTCGAAGTATTTTCCCCTGCCCTCTGACCAGCGTTTTATGCTTGGTATGTATTTTGAAGATTACTTGCCGCACAATAAGAATTTTAAGATGCATATCAATATGGTATATGCCTCCGGGTTGCCGGTAGGATCTCCATACAGCGCCATGTACCGGGATATATTGCGCATCCCGTCCTATAAGCGGGTGGACATAGGTTTTTCAGCTCTTTTGCTCGATGCAGGCCGCAGGAATCATCCCGCTC
>JBIOGX010000076.1:0-8765 GCA_044448445.1 Chitinophagales bacterium | reverse complement strand
TATTTATTTTGCGCAAACAAATATTCCTTTTAGTATTGTGGGTGTAGGTTATTTTTATAATAAAGACAGTATTGTATATAGCTATAATGATAATAGTATTCATTGGAACAGAAACGTAGTCTATTATACTTATAAATAGAGGTCCCCATCTCCCCGTAATCGGATACGCCATTTCCTTCGTAAATTGCATATTGATGAGTACGGAAATTATAGACGCCCCGGTTGATGCCGGGAATATAGAGGTGATGGGCGCGCGTGTGCATAACCTGAAGAATATAGATGTAAGCATACCTAAAAATAAATTGGTGGTGATCACGGGGATCAGTGGCAGCGGCAAATCATCGCTGGCATTTGATACCATATTCGCAGAGGGGCAGCGGAGGTATATGGAGAGTTTTGCTGCTTATGCCCGCCAGTTCATGGGTGACCTCGACAGGCCGGACGTGGATAAGATAACCGGGCTATCGCCTGTTATTTCCATAGAGCAGAAAACAACCAACCGCAATCCACGCTCAACCGTAGGCACGGTAACAGAGGTTTATGATTTTATGCGGCTGCTCTTTGCACGTGTGGCTGAGGCATACTCTTACAATACCGGTAAGAAGATGGTGAAATTCAGTGAGGAAGAGATAGTGGCACACCTGCAACAAAATTTTGCCGGTAAAAAGATCATGTTGCTGGCGCCCATAGTAAGAGGCCGTAAAGGACATTACCGCGAACTGTTTGAGCAATTACGTAAACAGGGCTATCTGAAAGTGCGCATAGACGGCGAAGTTATGGACCTGAAAGAGCGCATGCAACTTGACAGGTACAAAATACACGACATAGAACTGGTAGTGGACCGCCTGTTGGTACCCACAGGGGGCAGCGGCGGAGAAGCGCAGACAAGGCTGAGCCAAAGCATACAGAAATCTTTGCAGATGGGTAAGGACCTTATGTTTGTAGCAGACGTGGATAAAAATACCATAACTCAGTATAGCAAGACGCTGATGTGCATAGATACCGGCCTGTCGTACGAAGAACCATCGCCGAATACTTTTTCTTTTAACTCGCCTTATGGCGCTTGCCCGAAGTGCAAAGGCCTTGGAAGTATATACCAGGTAAATATGCAGGAGGTATTGCCGGATATGAACAAAAGCATTACAGATGGCGGAATAGCCCCCCTGGGCGGAGAGCGTGATGCATGGGCATTCCAGATGGCGACCATCCTTGCAAAGAAAAACAAGATACCACTTGACAAACCCATAAAAGATATTCCGCAGAAACAACTGAATATACTGCTGTATGGCAATGAAGAAGGAGTGATTACTTATACCAATGATGAGCCGGAAGTATATCATGAGCAGGTAGTGCAGCATAATTATGAAGGCATTATCAATATGGTGCTGCGGTGGTTCAATGAAACCACCTCTGAAGGGGTGCGTACATGGGCGGAAAAATTCATGGCGCTGAATACATGCCCGGTATGCAATGGGGCAAGGCTGAAAAGGGAAAGCCTGTTCTTTAAGCTGGATAACAAAAACATATCGGAATTGTCTGCCTTGTCGTTGGAGGAGTTAAAGGAGTGGTTTGTGGGTGTCGAATCCAGGCTGAGCAACAAGCAAAACCAGATAGCAAAAGATATTCTCAAGGAGATACGGGACCGCTTACACTTTCTGCTTGATGTAGGGTTGCACTATCTCTCTACCGACCGCCCCACGCGCACACTCAGCGGCGGCGAATCGCAACGCATAAGGCTGGCAACGCAAATAGGCTCACAGCTTACCGGCATTACTTACATACTTGATGAGCCAAGCATAGGGCTGCACCAGAGAGATAATCAACGGCTGATAAAAGCATTAAAGAATTTAAGGGACGGCGGCAACTCAATACTGGTGGTAGAACATGATAAGGATATCATGCTCGCATCTGACCACCTGATAGATATAGGACCTGCAGCGGGATTGCATGGCGGCAGGATAGTAAGCGCCGGAACACCCGCACAGATACTTTTAGAAAACACAACCACTTCCCGATACCTGAACCATACCCTGCAAATAGAAATACCTAAAGAAAGAAGAACGGGCAATGGGAAGAAATTAGTTTTGGAAGGCGCAACAGGAAATAATCTGAAAAATATTTCCGTGAAACTACCCTTAGGTACTTTCATCTGCATAAGTGGTGTATCGGGTAGCGGTAAGAGCACATTGATCAATGAAACGCTCTACCCAATCCTTGCCAAACAATGTTACCCGACTTTCAAACAGGCCCCCATGCCCTATAAAAAAGTGCAGGGGCTGGAGCATATAGATAAAGTAATAGAGATAGACCAAAGCCCGATAGGGCGTACCCCGCGCAGCAATCCGGCTACTTATTGCGGCTTCTTTAACGAGGTGCGGCAACTGTTCTCGCAGGTGCCTGAAGCCAAAATCAGGGGATATACTGCGGGCAGGTTTTCTTTCAACGTAAAAAGCGGCCGTTGCGAAGAATGTCAGGGGGGTGGTATGAGGGTAATTGAGATGAACTTCCTGCCGGATGTATATGTGCAGTGCGAAAAGTGCAATGGCAGGAGATATAACAGGGAAACATTAGAGATACGCTACAAAGGAAAATCCATATCTGATGTGCTGAATATGACTGTAGATGAGGCGGTAGAGTTTTTTATCAACGTGCCTTACCTGCACCGTAAAATAAAGACATTGCAGGATGTAGGATTGGGTTATGTGACCTTAGGACAAAGCGCGGTAACACTTAGCGGTGGCGAAGCGCAGCGTGTGAAACTGGCTACAGAGCTGTCAAAACGGGATACTGGCCAAACCGTTTATATTCTTGATGAACCTACAACCGGGTTACATTTTGAAGATATTAAACACCTGCTCTCTGTATTAAACCGCTTAGTGGACAGGGGCAATACCGTGCTGGTGATAGAACACAACATGGATGTGATAAAAGTAGCTGATTACCTGATAGATATGGGCCCTGAAGGTGGGGGTGGTGGTGGTTATATAGTTGGAGCGGGTACACCTGAAGAGATAGCTAAGATTAAGGAGAGTTTTACGGGCCAATTTTTAAAGATGGAGCTTAATTAGCCGTTAAAAAAGAATTGTTGCATTTCATTTAAAATGGAATAGCATACACTTACTCATTCAGAGTAAGCCCCTTTGAGGGTTTGGGGGTGATTATTAATTAACCAATGTCCCTACCTGCTTGCCGGTAACAACGTTGAGGAGATTGCCAGAGCGGTTCATATCAAATACGATGATGGGGAGGTTATTTTCCTGGCAAAGCGTGAAGGCGGTCATATCCATCACTTTCAGGTTCTTGCTGATCACCTCGCTGAAAGTCAGTGACTCAAAACGGGTAGCAGTATTGTCTTTTTCAGGGTCGGAAGAATAAATGCCATCAACGCGGGTACCTTTCAGTATCACATCGGCATTGATCTCAATGGCACGTAACGATCCCGCTGTATCCGTGGTAAAATAAGGATTACCTGTTCCGGCGCCGAATATTACTACACGGCCTTTTTCAAGGTGGCGCATAGCCCTGCGGCGTATATAAGGCTCGGCTACCTGCTCCATTTTTATAGCGCTTTGCAACCTGGTATTTACCCCTTCCTTCTCTAACGCAGCCTGTAATGCCATACCATTGATCACTGTGGCTAGCATGCCCATATAGTCGCCCTGTGCGCGTTCTATGCCTGTTTCAGCCTCGTTCATGCCACGGTATATATTGCCTCCTCCTATCACTATTGCCACCTGCACTCCTATATTGGTGATCATTTTTATTTCTTTGGCATATTGTTCCAGCATTTGCGGATCTATACCGAAATTACGTTCACCCATCAGGGACTCACCGGAAAGCTTTAAGAGAACACGAGTATATTTAGGGACCATGATATTGCGTTGCTACTGCAAAGAAAGAAAAAAAGTTTAGTGTTTTCATGAATAATATGCTAAAAGATATTTTATTTATCCACAAACAAGATTGTACATAACGCTAATACTTAGTGAAGATGTCAAAATAAGTATTATAAAAGAACCTTTTACATAGGCTAATAAAAATGGGAAGCAGAAATGGAAAAGAACAGCCAAATTGTAGGATTTATTTTGACATCTTCACTTAGGGAGCGTTTACGATCAAGGGCAATTCTTTTTAGGAAAGTTGCAAAAGCGCTAAAAACACTTGGTAACTATTAGATTCTGCTCCGAACTGGCGTTAATTTAGCCTTTCAACTTCCTTCACTATATTTATGTTGCATGGCGAAAAAAAAGAACAACAAAACTCCTGTTAAAGCTGCCGGTCCGGACAAACGACCGCCATCATCTGTGCCGCATGGGCAAAGATCACCCGCACAGAACAAAACAATCTTTACCAGGCGTTATCAGAACCTGCTTATACCCGCAGCTATAGCGATAGTTACCTGGTTATTCTTAAATGTTTGCCTTGATAACAAACTCACCAACTGGGATGATCCCGGCTATATAAGGGATAATGCACTCATCAAAGATCTCTCTGCTGAAGGGATAAGGGCTATATTTTCCACACAGAACGCGGTGATGGGTAACTATCACCCACTCACCATATTCAGCTATGCTATAGAATACAGTTATGTGCGCCTCAATCCGTGGTTATATCACTTAGACAGTTTGCTGCTGCATATTCTGGTTACCCTATTGGTTTATTGGTTCGTAAACCTGCTCTCCCGCCGCTCTATAGCCGCTGCAATAACTGCATTGCTGTTCGGGCTGCATCCTATGCACATCGAGTCTGTGGCATGGCTTGCGGGAAGGAAGGATGTGGTTTATGGTACATTCTATATTGCGGCCTGCATTGCTTACGTATATTATTTACGTGCCGCCGGCGCCACAAGATGGCGATGGTATGCAGGTGTGATCCTGTTGTTTGTTTGTTCATTACTGTCCAAGCCCGTTGCCGTAACGCTTCCATTAGCACTATTACTGATTGATTATTTCGAAAAAAGAAAACTGCATTACTCGTTGCTCATTGAAAAAATCCCGCACTTTGCTATCGCTATAGCGTTTGGTGTCCAGTCCATCCTTGACCAGCAAAAATTCGGCGCCCTCGACACGCAAAACATAGCTTACACTTATTTAGAAAGACTTCCGCTTGGCTGTTATGCGCTGATTACCTATCTATGGAAGGCTGTTGCCCCTGTTGGCCTTAGCTGTTTCTATCCCTATCCTGAAAAGCCCACCGGCACGCTGCCTTTTGAGTATTATATATACCCGCCGGTTGTCATTGCTGTCATTTTTATGGTATGGAAATTCCTTCGTAAGAACATGGTTGTTATTTTCGGGTTACTGTTCTTCCTTGTCCATATTGCGCTACTGCTGCAATTCATCCCCGTGGGTGGCGCCATTCTTGCTGACAGATATACCTACATTCCTTACCTCGGATTGTTTTTTATAGCAGGGTGGTATGTGTCCGGTTATTTTGAGCCTGGTGCGAAAAAACATCTGGCTTATCCTGCATTGGCCATCGTTCTTGCTTACGCGCTCGTCCTTGGCTACCTCAGCAATGAACGCTGCAAAGTATGGTATGATACCACCACCCTGTGGCGGGATGTGATAGAGAAACAGCCCCGTACGCCCAATGCTTACAATAATCTTGGCTTCAATTATTTCAACAAGTTCAATGAAAGCGTTAATCAGAACCAAAAGAAGATATACTATGACTCTTCTTATTATTTTTTGAACAAAGCTATAGAACTGCAGCCCACTTTTGTGAACCCATATATATCCCTCGGTGAGCTGATGCGCTCCACAGGGCAATTTACCGAAGCTAAAAAACTTTATTACAAGGCGCTGTCCCTCAAAGGCAATGATAAAACAGGCGAGGCCTATCTGGGGCTGGCAATAACTTATGCCATCAATCACAATTTTGATTCTTCGGGTTTCTGTTTCCGGGAGGCGATACGGTTAAAGCCGAACTTCCCCGAAGCGCATAGCAACTATGGCAACTACCTCGACATGACCGGCAAACGTGACTCAGCTATTATTCAATACGGGATAGCCATCTCGCAAAATCCTGATATGGACGCTTTCTACCTCAACCGCGGCCGTGCGTTGATACAGTTGAACCGCTGGGATGAAGCGATGAAAGACTTTGAAAGAGCAATAGCCATAAATCCCAACCTGGGCGACAACTATTATGCCCGCTCTCATTGCTATGCGCATGCAGGAAATAAAGCCCTTGCGCTTCAGGATGTGCAAAAAGCTATTTCTCTTGGCTGCACACAGGTTGACAAGAGTTATTATGAGTCACTGCGGCATTAGCACATGCCGCGAATTGGGAATTTGTAATTGGGGGGTACTAATTCCTAATTACAAATTCCCTCTACCTATATACAATCACATACATAGCATGGCATTTTGTTATATCACCATGCATCTGTACATTCACTACGCCTATACAATTTTTTCTGAAGGTCACTTCACCCTCTGATTGTGCTGTCATCATTCCACCTTGCTCTTTTGAGTCTGCTTTGTTCAGCGCTGTTGCTCCTGGTTCATCATCATTGTCAAAGACGCGGGCGGTAGCATAAAACGCCGCGCCGGCGCTATTATCTTCCATGGTCATCACCCGTACATGATATGGTCTGCGCTCAGCCTCAAAATTAAAATAGCGGTCGCCGCAGGTGGCGTTAAAAGTTTTTATTATCGTGAACCTTTTTACGCTGAGTTGCTGCACTTCTTTTTCGCACTGGTCATAGAAGGCGGTTACCGGGTCGGGTGGTGGTTGAGCAGCTACACCAGGCAAGCCTATCCGTACCAGGTCGTACTCACGGGGGTGTTTCCCCTGCCTGGTATCTGCTACGGTGATCTTTACATGGGTGCCCGCCTCTCCGCGTATCAATGCTACCACTTCTTCTATGGTTTTATCCTTACAGCTTATGTCGTTTACCTTTATGATAAAGTCGGTGGCTTTCAGGTTTGAGTCTGCCGGACTGTTGGGTACAAGGCTCATTATGCGCGGCATGGTGTAGCCTCCTGCTGTATCAAGGAATAGCTTAGCGCCTATACCACCTATGTTTTGGGCAAGTGACGGGGTTATAGAGAGTGTGAGAAAGAGTGCGATGAGGTATTTGTTCATGGTGTAAATTTAGAGTTTTTTTAATCACTGAAGCGCAGAAATGCTAAGGAAAAATAACAAAATAAATCCTGCCATCTAACTTGTTCTTTTCCATCGAAATATCTGTCAACTTAAACAACACAAGCAAAAACGTTAGTAAACAATACTTCATAATCAAAACCAAATTAAGCACAGCTAAAATACTAAATCCTTAAATCCAAAAATAAAATGATGCCTGCTTGCCGGTATATCCGAACTCCTTCAGTGATGGAGCTAAATAGATGGTTTCCCTTTTGGGGGCGGGGGTTTAAACCCAAAGTTGACCAAATACACCCCGCTGAAAATAAGCACGGTAGCTACCAGTTTTACCCAGGTCAGTTTTTCTCCGGTAAATGCTACTGAAATAATAGCCGCGAAGATGGGTTGCAGATAAATATAGGCGCCGGCAGCAGAAGGGCTTAAAACGCGGAGTGCATAAACATTCCACAGGTAAGTAAAGAAGGTAACACATACCACGATGAAAGCAACACACAGATAATCATTGAAGGTAAATAAAGACCAATTGATAGCGGAAAACTGTGGCCAACCGAATGGTATCACAAACAGGAATCCAAAAAAGAATACCCAACGAATGACAATGATAGGGCGGTACCGGTACATCAATGGCTTTATCATGACAAGATAAATGGCATAAGAGGCTGCATTCAGGAAAATAAAGAAGTCGCCGAGAGAAGAACTGCCGGTGATTGTTATTTCCTTTCCTGCACTCATCAGTAAGACAGCTCCGCTGACGCCTAATAATAATCCTGTGGCTTTGCCGGGGCCTATCCGCTCCCGGAGTACCACTATGGCTATAATGGTGATGAGCAGCGGAGTGCTCATCATAATAAGCGCTGCATGGATAGGGAAGGTGAGGTTGAGCCCCATGAAGAATAACATCTGGTTTAATGCTACGCCAAACAAGCCGCCAAGTATGAGTATGGGCCAGTCTTTACGTTCTATTTTGCTGCGGAAATTACTGCCGCCCATAAAACTGAGCCAGAATAATATCATGACCACGCCTACACGTATGAATATGAAACCTAAAGGCTGTATCAGCCGGGGCATGACCAGCTTGGCAACAGTGAAGCCTGCCCCATAAAAAATATTTGCGCCTAATAACGCCAGGTGTGCTTTTACTTTATTATTCACAGGCGCAAAGATATACGCCTTAATAATTCTATTTTCACACTGGCACTGTTAATGCCACAATAAAGTAACAATGACCGGCAAAAAGAAAAGCAAGCATTACGCTTGCCTTTCATCAAAAATAAAAGCGGCTTTTTCTTAATGTAAAAGCCGCTTTTATTATTTGAAAATATTGAATTACATGTGACAACCATAACCGGTGCCAAGTACAATTTTAAGTGCCGAATCTGCAGATGAACATTCAGCAGATAAAGAAGAATAGCCAGCAGTAGTAGTTGATATAAGAACAGTAGTGTCCTGACCTGAAACTCCTTTAGTTTTACAGGTGCAAGTGCTGGCAGAAGACTTTTTTTTGCAGGAAGAAAACGTTGTAAAGCCTATTACAGCGATCAACACAATCGGGATAAGTTTTTTCATAAGTTTGTTTTTTTGAGTTTGTTTAAAATGATATCGGGATAAAGGTTAAAAAAAATGTTTTAAAATATGAATTTAATTTTATGCAATAT
>JBIOGX010000075.1:0-9006 GCA_044448445.1 Chitinophagales bacterium | reverse complement strand
GTTTTGGCGTTGGTAGTTATACATGGAGTTTCTCTGCTCCTGTCATGGCTATAAGGCTTCATTTAGAAGCCATCACGGCTACTGATGATATTAGTGTTCTTATAAACGGGGTGCCTTACATTATCACTCCTGCAAATGTCACTCCGCTGTTATCATCGTCCACCTGCTTAGGTGCTACCGGCACAGCAGTCGCCTTTGGCGGCGACCTCGTTAACTCAGGTGGTGGCAGCAATAGTGCTACTCTTGATATTAATCCCGGGTATGGCATTATCAGCGTTACCGTTCAATCTAATAGTGTCGGCACAGGCGTGATGAATGACTTTACATTTGCCCTGAATTCGGCCCCGGTATTTGTACAAAGAAGCGTTCAACTCTTCTCTGTTTGTGAGTCGTCAGCGCCATTCAATATAAATTCTATATTAGCAGTTGCCGATGCAGATACTGCCCAGTCGCTGACATGGACGGTAAGCACAGCTCCTTTACACGGTACGGCCGGCGGGTTCCCAACAACTATTACCTCCACAGGTGGTATCGTTACGCCATCAGGTTTAACTTATACCCCAACAACCGGATTTAGCGGCTTTGATACCATTATAGTGCAAATATCAGACGGTATCAGCGCTGCAATGGATACACTGGTGGTAACAGTAAATCCTACGCCAACACTTAGCGGCAGCCCTATTATCCCGGCTGTCTGCAGCGGATCATTGGTGAGTTATATTCCGGCAAGCCCGATAGCAGGAACTATTTTTAACTGGAACAGGCCATTCGTAGGAGGTATATCTAATGCTGCTGCAAGCGGAACCGGCAATCCTAATGAAATACTCGATAATATTACTTATTACAGTGTCAATGTCGCCTACATATACACGTTAATGGCGAACGGCTGCAACAACACACAAATTGTTACCGTAACCATAAAACCTACTCCGGCATTATCATCTCCGCTTTACGATACTATCTGTAATGGTGAAACGCTGAACTACATTCCGGCAAGTGCTACTGCTGGTACCGTCTTTACCTGGTCGCGTGCCAGTGTTGCAGGTATATCCCCGGCAACATCTTCAGGGGCAGACAGCATTCATGAAGCGCTCACAAATAGTACTTCAGCGCTGGTAAACACGATATACCGGTTTGGGCTGAATGCCAATGGCTGTACGTCTTTACGGGATGTAACCGTAACCGTTAAACCTCCGGTACCGGGACCTCCCATTACCACTATGCCTCCTTCATCGCTTTGCGGCGGTACGGTTTACCAGAATTTCGGTACATCAGTTGTACCCGGGACAGGCGTAAGCTATAGCTGGAGCGCTGTAAATGCCACCATTATGGCTACAGGCGCCAATGGGCAATATGCGCTTATCAGTTTCAACACTCCCGGCAACGCTGTAATCACGCTTACTTCCACCATTCCCGGTTCACCCTGTTTAAGCGCATCGGCCTATGATGTAACCGTTAGCCCCGGCGAGAATCCTTCAGCCGCTATTATTTATTATGACTATCAGTTTATTTACCTCGACAATACTGCCGATAGTTACCAATGGGGATACGATGATGCTACTTCGCTCGAGCCAACATTCATAGCAGGTGCGGAGTTCCAGAGCTATCCCAACAGCTACCCTGACTTTACAGGTAGGTATTATTGGGTAATGACCACTAAATACGGCTGTACGCAAAAGACGTATTATAACGGGCCTCTTGCAGTTCATAATATTCAGCAGGGCAATAATATACAGGGACTGAAAATATTCCCTAACCCTGCCGGCACTAGTGTGACCATTAGCATCAATGCACAGCAGGGAAGCATAACTGAAGTATCGTTAACGGATATGCTGGGACAAACGATAAAAACAAGATCCGGTTCAGGCCATAACTTCCAATTTAATATTGCAGATTTGCCTGCAGGGTTTTACCTCGTAAGTTGCACTCAAAATGGTGTTAAGATTGCAACCGGCCGGCTTATTAAAAACTAACAATTTGTGTTAATAAAATAGTCCTGATGAAGAAAATAATTCTGACGTTTATTACTGCTGTCGCTACATTCAGCCTGCAGGCACAGAACATAAATCCCGGCGAAGGAGACCATATACGTGCCAACAACGATGCCGCAACATCAACCTGTGGTCATACAAACAGCCTGTCCGGCTGGTGTATTGATGTTAATGCCATGGGAGGAATATTAAACCAGCAATATATCGCTAACAGCCCTGTTGCCGCTTATACTAACCCGCTAAATCCCAATATAAGCAACATGCAGTTTAATCACGGCTTGTCTCATGGCATTGAGGTGCAGGGGGGGTATTTTTTTGGCGAGAAACAGAATTGGGGCGTAGGTTTGGGCCTTATGTACCTCTGCCAGCAAGGTCACGTAACCATGGATAATTTTCATGTAGAATATGCATCTTATGATAATTTCGGAAACGTTTTCAGGCAGGTAGTAACCGCAAATAACCAAATAAAAGAATGTCTGAAAATCTCCAGTTTCAATGTCCCGATTGTACTGAAATATCAAACCAGATGCTCAGAAAAAGTTGGGTTTACTGCTGATGCTGGCTTGTTATTCAACCTGCATGTACAGAACAATTATAAAACAAACGCTTCCTTCGACTATGAAGCCATCTACAAATATGTCGGAGTAGATGGATCAATAGCAACGGTATATGACGATGCTGCTACCCCTGCTTCATCTGACTTGCTGATAACAAAAAGCCAGTACCTGAGTTCCCAACCGTACGGGAATATCCAGAATTATTTTAACTCACTCAAAAACGATGGATATAATGTGGGACTAGCTGAAAAGCCTGCTAACAATAAAGGCAGCGTGTCTTATATGAGCGGGTCGGTTGGTTTTTTAATACGCCCGGCTGTCAGTTTATATTTGTGCCATAATACAACCTTAAATGTTGGCGTTTATTATTATTACCAGAATTTCAACAACACAGCCGCCAGCAATTACCATATTACGGATAAAACAGGTGAATATAGCTCCATGCTCAATACAGTTACAAATGCCACCAATAATTCTTATGGAATAACAGTTGGCGTTCGTTACTCCTTCTCTAAAATGTCGGCGCCTGCACCTGCAGTTACAGAACCGGCCCCGGCGCCTGAACCCGAGGTGGAAGTTGCAAGCCCGGTAGAAGTGGAGGAATACCATGTGGATATTTCTACTCCATTATTGTTTGACGTGAACAAGATGGTCATTAAACCATCCTCTATTCCTATACTTGAAGAAGCGGTAAGAGAACTGAAAGAAAACCCGAATTCAATTTTGACTATTCATGGCTATTCTGATAACACAGGTCCTGCAGAATACAATAAAAGATTATCAAGAAAACGCGCTCTTGTTGTGAAGAATTACCTGAAAAAGAAAGGTGTTGACCCCAAAATATTAAAGACCATAGGCCATGGGGCAAGCAATCCGGCAGCCAGCAATAAGACTAAAGAGGGTAGAATGAGAAACCGCCGCGTAATTATGATTAAAGATTAATGCCGCTCCTCTCCAAAGGAGTGGGTGGGGATAAGGTACGATGCTGTTGTTGCGCTTGCTTCAACAGCATCTTTTTTAGATCGGTAGTCACCTTTAATACCAACCAAAAACAGGTATTGTTATTATCAGCCTTTGCGCCCTTGAAAACACCTTACTGAAAAACTGCGTTTTTGCGCCTCGGCGAGATTTTTTTTACCGTGATTTGACGTTCAATCGGTGTAAACTCACATTCTAAAAATCTACATCACAAACTATGAGCAAGATCATTTATCTTTTGTGTCATTTATTTTATCTTCGCACTTCTTTTTTGATCAACATCAATTAATTTCCACTAAATATTTTATACCATTTTATGAATTTATTTTCCATTCAGAGCGAAGAATTTACAAACCGCCACATAGGGCCGGATGAACAAGCTGCAAAACAGATGCTGCACACCATAGGTGTGGAAAGCATGGACGAACTGATAGGCCGTACCGTGCCTGATTCTATTCGTATGAACCATAAGCTGCGCCTGCCTGATGGGCTGAGCGAGGCAGAGTACCTGACGCAACTGAAAGAAACTGCACTGAAAAACAAAATATATAGAAGCTATATCGGGCAGGGGTATTACGATACGCATACACCCGGTGTCATTCTGCGTAATATATTTGAAAACCCGGGATGGTACACACAATATACTCCTTACCAGGCAGAGATAAGCCAGGGACGCCTTGAAAGCCTGCTGAACTTCCAGACTATGATTGGCGACCTCACAGCGCTGCCTCTTACCAACGCATCGCTGCTCGACGAGGCTACAGCCGCCGCAGAAGCAATGACTATGTTCTTCCACACACTAAGCAAAGACCACACTTCTGAGCGTATTAAATTCTTTGTGGACAATGATGTATTTCCACAGACAAAGGATGTGGTAATGACCCGCGCAACACCTCATGGCATTCAGATAGTTTACGGAGACTACCGCAAAGCAAAACCTGATGCCACTTATTTCGGCGCGCTACTGCAATACCCCAATGATAAAGGAAGCGTGGAAGATTACCGCGGCTTTATTAATGCCATGCATGAAGCTGGCGGATATGTGGCTATGGCTACCGACTTGCTTGCGCTTACTTTACTGACACCCCCCGGTGAACTTGGCGCAGATGCAGCCTTTGGCTCTGCGCAACGCTTCGGAGTACCTATGGGATTTGGCGGCCCGCACGCGGCTTTCTTTGCAACTAAGGACGATTTTAAAAGGCAAATACCCGGACGCATCATTGGTATCAGTATTGATGCACACGGAAACCGTGCGCTGCGCATGGCCTTAGGAACCCGTGAGCAACACATAAAAAGAGAAAAAGCAACATCCAATATCTGTACTGCACAGGCCCTGCTCGCCAATATGGCTGCAATGTATGCAATATACCACGGGCCTGACGGGTTGCAGAATATAGCCAAGAGAATAGCCGTGCTTGCCCAGGCTTTAGGTGAAACCCTTATCCACTCTGGATTTACACTGCACAGCAAAACCTATTTTGATACGATAACCGTGATCACTGATAAAAAAGAAAGTATCTGCAAAGCTGCAGAAGCGCGCGGAATGAACTTCCGTTACCATGCTGATGGCCGCATAGGGATATCACTTGATGAGACCACTACACCGGGTGATGTACATGATATTATCAGTGTGTTCACACAAAACAATGAGCCTGTTTCTTTCAGCATTGATGAATATAAGGCGCTCACCCACATACCTACCTCGCTTACCCGCACCAGTACCATACTGGCACAACAGGTATTTAACAGCCATCACAGTGAAACACAGATGATGCGTTATATAAAGATGCTGGAGAACAAAGACCTTAGCCTCAATACCAGCATGATATCGCTGGGAAGCTGCACCATGAAGCTGAACGCAGCTTCTGAAATGATACCGGTAAGCTGGCCTGAATGGAGCAAAATACACCCCTTCGCGCCAATTGGCCAGTGTGCAGGTTACCTGCAGATCGTAAAAGAGTTATCCGCCTACCTGTGTGAAATAACCGCGTTTGATGCCTGCAGCCTGCAACCCAACAGTGGTGCGCAAGGTGAATATGCAGGGCTGATGACCATACGCAGATACCATGAAAGCCGTAATGAAGGCCACCGCAACGTGATACTGATACCTATATCTGCGCATGGCACTAACCCTGCAAGCGCGGTAATGGCTGGTTATAATGTAGTAGTGGTA
Source organism: Chitinophagales bacterium (assembly GCA_044448445.1). Classification (GTDB taxonomy): domain Bacteria; phylum Bacteroidota; class Bacteroidia; order Chitinophagales; family Chitinophagaceae; genus Nemorincola. The sequence continues at coordinate 3,307 of JBIOGX010000075.1, read as the reverse complement.
AAAGCATTGGACAACGGATACATAGACGTAGCTGACCTGGAAGAAAAAGCAGCGCTTAATGCGAAACAACTGGCGGGGATCATGATCACCTATCCTTCTACCTATGGTGTCTATGAAGAGTCGGTAAAAGAAATAACAAACATCGTGCATCAGCATGGCGGACAGGTATATATGGATGGCGCCAACATGAACGCGCAGGTAGGGCTTACGGCTCCCGGACTCATTGGCGCTGATGTATGCCACCTCAACCTGCACAAGACCTTTGCCATTCCTCATGGCGGCGGCGGCCCCGGTGTAGGCCCGATATGTGCGAAGAAACACCTGGAGCCATTTCTGCCATCGCATGTCTCCCTCTCCAATGGAGCGGCAGGACACGCGGTATCTGCCACTCCTTACGGATCAGCAAGTATATTGCTCATTTCTTACGGCTATATCCGTATGCTTGGAGCGGCAGGATTACGCAAGGCAACTGAATACGCCATACTGAACGCCAACTATATGCGCGCGCGCCTGCAAAAAGATTTTGATATTCTTTATACCGGGCATGGCGGCACCTGCGCGCATGAGTTTATTGTTGACCTTCGCCCCTTCAAAAAGAGTGCAGAAGTAGAAGCGGAAGATGTAGCCAAACGCCTCATAGATTATGGTTTCCATGCACCAACGATGAGCTTCCCTGTTGCCGGCACTTTAATGATAGAGCCAACAGAGAGTGAAGATAAAGCTGAACTGGACCGTTTCTGCGATGCACTGCTGAGCATAAAGAAAGAGATCGAGGCAATTGAAGCAGGTAAGGCCGATAAGCACGATAACATACTGAAACACGCGCCACATACGCAAGCTGTCATCACCGCTGACGCATGGAACAATGCCTATAGCCGGCAGCAAGCTGCATTCCCGTTATCTTGGGTAAAACACAATAAATTCTGGCCAAGCGTATCCCGCGTGAACAACACCTTTGGCGACCGCAACCTGGTATGTACCTGCGAGCCTACTGAGGCGTATGCTTAATTGTTCAATGGTGCAATAACTCAATTACTCAATGAGAGTAAGAATTACAGAACCCGTTCACAGAGTGGGTTCTGTAATTCTTCAAGCTGTATCTTCTTTTTAATTTCTTATTTTTCTGAAAGAGTTATCGAATTTTGCTGAAAATGAACATTACAGTAACTTTGTAACATAAGGTATAATTCATGAAACAAGTTATAAAAAAAACACTAAGGCTACTATCAGTAAGGATATAAAAAGCTATGAAAACGATCCTTTTGTAATAAAAAAGAATAAAGAATCCAAAGCCTTTTTAGAAAAACATGGCTTCCCGGAAGATTTACTACTAAAGAGATAAGCTTCTAAAGAAGATGAGGACGAAACACATACCCTATTCAATCCCTCCAGGCACAACATAAAATAAGGAACGATGACAAAATAAAATCCACTCCTGTATGTACGGGATTCTTTTTCATTTTTCATGCAGTAATTTGATACACAATTAGTATTAAAACGGCTTCCCTGACGTGCCTTTGATGAGGGCATTCTTCAGGAAAGGAAGGTAGTTAACAGCTTTTAGGAAAATAGAGGTAGTAATACCCTTACCGAAATTGTTTTGCACTATACGGCCTATGGTGGTGCGTTTAGAAAAATTATGTTTCCAGGCAGTGATGTAATTTCTTTCCATTTGGCTGCGGGTAATGGCCTCTTGTAAAAAACTATCAATAAAAACGGAGGCGATCTTGGCTGAATGCATGGCCATACTCATACCATTGCCGCACAGAGGAGTTATCATACCTGCGGCATCCCCTAAAAGGAGTACGTGTTCGTGTACATGCTCTTTTTTCTGAAAACTGATTTGGGATATAGTAACCGGGGCGCCAAACAAAAATTCAGCATTGCTGAATATCTTATTAAGTACCGGGTTTTTCATTACAACAGCTAGCTCAAATTTTTTGAGGTCATTGCCGCTTTTATGCAAACTGGCTGCAGTAGTGAGGTAGCAGGTGCAGCATCTGCCGTCTTCTACCTGCGATATGCCGCAATAACCATTCGTAAAGTTGTGCAGCCCGACAACATCATTTGGCCATGGGGAACTGATGTGGTATTTAACTGCTACATAATTACTGAGTGCATTATTTTGTTCTTTCAGGAAGGAACGTTGCCATTTCACATCTATATTGCTGCGCTTGCCCCAGGCGCCACATACTATTTTAGCTGTAAAAATCTCACCCTTGGCTTTTACAATAAACGCATCCTGCTCCCACTGCACACTATCTGCTTTAGTATTCGTCAGCAATGTAGCGCCTGCCTGCTCTGCCAGGCCGGCAAGCATTTTATCGAGTTTGTACCTGCTGATACCAAAACCGCCCTGTGGCAGCGGTGTATTCAACTCATGCCCTTTAACATCAGTAACCTGAAGTTTATTGATCACCGGCAAATTCATCTCACCAACAGGAACGCCCAGCATTTCAAGAAAAGGCTTGCTTTCCATACTTACATATTCACCGCAAACCTTGTGTTTAGGATAACTTTCTTTTTCTAAGACAAGTACTTTATATTTTTTCCGGCTTAACAGGATAGCAGCAGACAACCCGGCGAGGCCGCCACCAATAATTATGACATTATATGTGCTATCGCTGTTCATGTTTTATTCCATTCCTGATGTTCATACTGCCGTCATTATTAGGCGCTTCATAGTGAGGCCGGGACCAAATGCAGCAGCAAAAATATGTTCACCTTTGCCTTGAAAGAGATTATCCCGCATATCCTTTAACACAAATAGTACAGTGGCTGAATACATATTACTATATAGGCTCAAGCGTCCTTCTATGATGAAATTACTGGCGTAAGCAAAAAAGTTCTTGTATATGAGATATAGACTACATAAAAGTAAAAATTTTAAGTGATTGTTCAAAAAGTGTTGTGAAGTTTTTTATCTTTCATTTGCAAATCGGAAGAGGAAGCAGGCTCTGCTGAGGAGCAACCTGCCAGCAATATGATTTGCCGATGTGGATAAATCGCCTCTCTAATCGAGGGGCTTTTTTAATTTATCCATGTCGTAAATGGCTAAAAAAACCTGTCAACTGCTTAGGGCATAATAGTTATAAAATGCTTTAATGAGTTCACCAACCAATCTCCTATAAGCAGATACCGTAATTACAGACTGCAACATCGCGTTTATGTTATTTGATAAAACGGCAATCGTAATTTCGCTGGAGCAGACACTTTACAGGCTGCAGACGCTTATCTTCGGTATTGCCATTTGATAAAAAAAACAGACTGGCTCCTTCATTGAGCATAAGTTCTTTTATTATTAACC
>JBIOGX010000074.1:0-9051 GCA_044448445.1 Chitinophagales bacterium | reverse complement strand
TTCATGGATTGTTGCATGGCTTAACTATTGCCATGTCTGTTTTACCCGAAGAAATTCCCGTTGCCTTCAGCACTTTTATGGCGCTTGGCGCTTATCGGTTGTATAAGAACAAAGTAATAGTAAGAAACCCCCATACGGTGGAAACCTTAGGAGCCGCCACGGTAATATGTGCAGATAAAACAGGCACCATTACTGAAAATAAAATGGAGCTTGCCTGCATCTATGATTTCTCTGAAAATAAGGTGTACGATTATTCAAAGGAGCCTTTCAATTTCAACCAGGTATTGGAATATGCTTTGTGGGCTTCAGAGATGAGCCCGTTTGACATGATGGAGAAATCAATCCATCAAATCTATTCTTCGGTTGCCGCAATAGACGAACGCCCCAATTACAGGCTTATTCATGAATACCCCCTGAGTGGGAAGCCGCCAATAATGACGCATGTATTCAGCGATAAAAAAACTACCCATATAATAGCCTGCAAGGGAAGCGTAGAAGGCGTATTGAAGCAATGTTCATTAGCAAAAGAGCAAAATAAACAGGTTCAGAAAATTGCGGCCGGCTTTGCCTCAAAAGGTTATCGTGTGCTTGCTGTGGCAAAGTCAAATCATGATATAGAAAGCCTGCCCGCTTCCCAGCACGACTTTGAATTTGATTTCATTGGTTTGGTAGGTTTTTACGACCCGCCAAAGAAAAATATCGGCAAATTACTTCACCGGTTTTATGAAGCGGGCATAAATGTAAAAATGATAACCGGCGATCATCCGGAAACGGCAAAGACTATAGCAGGCCAGATACATATAAAAAACAGTTCAGAAATATTAACGGGAACCGAAGTAATGGAAATGAATGATCGGCAACTGGGCGAACGGGTGGGTTCAGTTAACATATATGCGCGAATGTTTCCGGAAGCTAAGCTGAAGGTAATAGAAGTATTAAAGGCCAATGGAGAAGTAGTTGCCATGACAGGAGATGGGGTGAATGATGGCCCCGCGCTTAAAGCCGCTCATATAGGCATAGCAATGGGTATGAGGGGAAGCGAAATTGCCAAGAAAGTAGCGGCGCTTATATTAATGGACGATGATTTATCGCACATGCTCGAAGCGGTAGCGCTGGGAAGGCGTATTTATGAGAACTTAAAAAAAGCGATTAGGTACATTATTTCCATCCACATTCCTATTATTCTTATTGTTACTGTCCCATTGCTAATGTTCTGGAAATTCACTGATTTATTTTCCCCGGTGCATGTTATTTTCCTCGAACTGATAATGGGGCCTACCTGTTCTATTATTTTTGAGAATGAGCCTATAGAGCAGGATTCCATGAGTAAGACCCCTCGTAAAATGAGTTCCACTTTCTTTTCAATTCATGAATTATCGCTTAGCATTATCCAGGGTTTGCTGATCACTGCGGCGTGCCTGGGCCTCGGTTATTATTTTATGTGGCACAATTACAGCGAAGCAGGTGTACGCACCATCATTTACACTACGCTTATTTTCAGCAACCTTTTCCTTACGCTGGTCAACCGTTCTTTTTACTATTCCATATTTACCACCATACGATACAAAAACAAACTGATCCCAATTATTTTATTGGTATCATTGGTTGTGCTTTTTCTTTCTATTTATCTTCCTTTTGTCCGGAATATTTTTGAATTTGAAGTATTAAGTATTACCGGCCTGGCAAGTTGTTTTATGGTAGCATGTGTGGGTGTAATATGGGTTGAGGGGTATAAATTATTGAAAAGAGGGGGAACAAAATAGCGCCCTATTTTTTTGGCGAACAACACGCTTTGATCTCATGTTGCGCTACAACCACTTTAGGGCTTAGATAAGGTATTCCCAGGTTCATGCCCAGAGATGCAGAAAGCATCATATACACAAGGCCACAGGGCAGCAACCTGTTAAGTATAGCTGTGATTATTTGTAAATTTCTCTTTGAAACTCGTCATCATACAACATCCTCATGGATGACCCTTTCTGATCTTTGTACTGATTACTTTTCACACTCCAGATAAAAGCCCAGAAGAACAGGCCAGCTACTGCGATACTTGCTATTACTAAAACGATAAGTGCACTCATAACCTATATTTTATGAAAACAAAACTATCTACCAATAAAGCTGAAAACTATGATGACGCTCAATGTGAAAACTGATTATCGTCATGTTGTATTAGTGAGAATGTCAAAATAACTTCCGCATTTTACTTGTTCTTTTCCATTTTTTCTTCGTCATAAAATCTTTAAATATGCTTGATATTCGCTCCCGACCTTTGGTTGGGATGAAAAAAAGAAAAATTACTGCGCAAAACTTGCGGAACTTATTTTGACATTCTCACTTACGCGTTTATTCCTAACCTGGACAAGCCAGAACCCAAAAGGATTTAATAGCTCAGGCTTTTAGGCCAATGTCATTTAGTTAAGGGATTGCTCCGCCGTAACGAGACAGGTTCTGCTCACACCTGCCGGCAGGCAAGCTCGCAATGACCCGCGTGTTAAATAGTAATCGGCAGTTGAACGGTGCCAATCCCGCAAAAGGTGCGGGACAGGCAGCCATTGAAGTACTATTGTAGCAACAATGTTTGGACAATATTTTTAATCAGCTAAGTGCTATTTCTCAGGAGGTTTCTCCGTTTCACTGCGAAATGACGTTCTTCTTTCATCTACCTCTTTATGATTATCTCCACTCTGCGGTTTTTGCGCTGGCCTTCTTCGGTGTCATTGGGGGCTATCATTTTGGCTTCGCCCCAGCCTTTGGCGCGCACCATGGTTTCGTCAACGCCTATGGACATGACTTGCTTTGCCACAAGTGCTGCCCGCTTGTGAGAAAGCTCTTCATTGATCATGGGTGTGCCGGTATTGTCGGTATAGGCATTGACAGAAATAATATACCCTCCCTGTGCGAGCCAGGGGGCTATGGCATCGCGGATGGTGGCTTTTTCGGCGGGGGAAAGCTCTACACGGTTTACATCATAATGTATGACGGCAATGAGGCTGTCGTTGATGGGCCGTATCTCGTCGTAGTTGGATGGGAGCATGGGGATATTGTGCACGAGTGGCTCCTGCAGGTATTGTACATGCTTACCGCCTGCCTGTCCGGTAGGCAGGGCAGTCAGGTTGTCGAAGGTGATGGTGTCGGCAATCTCTGTATAACCAATGTGGGCTATGTGCATGATGTAGGTATTATCCACATGCAGTGTGATGAGGTAACTGCCATCGCCGCGGTTGCTGTAAAAGTGGTAGATGGTGTCGCCGGTAGCTGCGTTGCAGATGAACATGGCGGAATAATTGAGCCTTTCGTGGGTAAGGCTGTCGTAAACTATGCCTGCTATATAGCTGACCGGAATTGGCCGGAGGTTGCCGGGGAGTGGTGTTTCGTAGATGTCGTAATTACCTGCGGGACCATTGCGGTCGGAGCTGAAGTAGAGTGTTTTGCCATCGAGGGTAATACATTCACTTTTTTCATCGTAAGCAGTATTGATGGGGTAGCCGAGGTTGATGGTTTTAGACCATGTAGTATCGCCGGTCTTTTTACTCATAAAAATATCGCTGCCACCCATGCCGGGCCAGCCATCGCTGGTGAAGTAGAGGGCCTTGTTATCAAAGTTGATGTAGGGGGCTGTTTCATTGCCGGGGGTATTGACGTTGGGGCCGGCGTTGACGGGCAATTGCCAGATACCGTCTTCAAGATGGGATATCCAGATGTCGTATCCTCCATATCCGCCCTCGCGGTCGCTGACGAAGTAGAGTTCCCTGTTGTCGGGAGAGAGGGAGGGCATGCCCTCATAAGCTATGGTATTGATGGTAGAGCCGAAGGGCTGGGGTATGGTCCAGTCGCTGTCTCTCGCTATGCGGTAAGCCATGAAGAGATCACAGCCGCCTTCGGCCCAGCCGTCATCGCTGCGGTTGTCGCAACGGGTGAAAAACAGGTAGTGGCCGTCGGCAGAGATAAATTGCGCCTGTTCGTAGTCGGGGGTATTAGGCAGGCTGCCCATATTGAGTGCAGCAAACCATCCGCCGCAGGAGTCTGCCCTGGCATAATAAAGGTCATCATCCATATTGTTTACGCGGCGGGTGAAGTAAAGGGTTCCTGTATCTGCCGCCATTGACGGGAAAAGTTCCGGGACGGGGCTGTTGATCCTCATGCCGAGATTGACTGGCTGCGCGGATGTGGGGTTTGACATAGCTTGTTTGATAAAATAAGCCTGCGCCCTCATTTTGTTCCATTCGGCGCTGTCTTTAATAGTGCCGTAGGTATTTATGAGTTGCAGGGCAGGATCTGGATGACCGGCATAGAGCAGGCTTTTGGTGTATGGTTTGGCAAACCGCGAGGCGCCGTTGGGGCAGCGTGCGGAAGCTCTTTTGAATACGTCTGCAGCTTCGGCGAATCTATGCGCTTCAAAATACCAGCGGCCAAGCAGGCTGTAGGCATCGGGTGAGGAAGGGTCTTTACGGATAGCTTTGGTGAGTTTTTTGCAGGCTTTGTCAGGATGTTTGATAGCCTTGTAGTGCATGGCGGAGTTATAGTAACGGCCTGCTTTTTTGGATTGGGCAGTTACCATAAAGCAAGAAAACAAACAATAAAGGAAAAATAATATTTTCAGGCGCATGCGTGTCGTAAATATACTAAAAACCCCTGTCCCCTAAAGGGGAAACATAAATTTGGCTTTTTTGGGTAAAGTTCCAGGTCTTATTCTTGTATTAGCGTAATTAAAAAATACTTTGCGAGATATAAACCGTTAAAACGGTTATCATCGTTTCTTGGGATTTGTGACCCACGGTTGAAACCGTGGGCTATGTATAATTTGAATTAGAACCGGTATTATTCTGAGATAATATCGGAACTTCGTACCTTCCAAAACTAAGATTTTAAATAGATATGTCCACTATAGTAGTTTGTCCAAATTGTAAAACTGAATTCGAGCCAACGGCTGCCATTGCACAGTCTGTAAGAGACGAGATGGCGAAGGAGTATAACCAGAAATGGATTGATAGTTCCAGACAAAAAGATGAGCAGTTCAGGCAAAAAGAACTGCAATGGCAACAACAGCAGCAGGAACTTGCCATGAAAATGGAAGAAGAAAAGAAGGCATTATCGGCTCAGCTAAAAAAGGAACTGGAAAAGCAGGTCGGCGCGGACTATGAGCACAAACTGAGGCTGCTGGAAGACACCAATAAGACCAACCAGGCCAAGCTCAGCGAAGCGCGGGAAAAGGAAATGGAACTTCTGAAAAAAGAACAGGAGATGATCACTAAAATGCAGGAAGCGGATTTAGCAATGCAACGAAAAATAGCGGAGGAGCGCAACAAGCTTTCGGAAATAGTAAAAAAAGAAGAGGAAGAGAAAAGCAGGCTGCGTGAAACGGAATACCAGATGAAGGTGATGGAAATGCAAAAACAACTTGACGACCAGAAGAAGCTGGTAGAAGAGATGAGGAGGAAGGGAGAACAAGGGTCTATGCAGTTGCAGGGCGAGGTGCAGGAACTGGCGCTGGAAGAATTGCTGCGGTATGCTTTTCCGTTTGATGTAGTGCAGGAGGTAGGCAAGGGCGTAAAGGGTGCAGACTGCATACAGACGGTGCGCAATAGCTTCGGGCAGGAGTGCGGCAAGATCATTTTTGAAAGCAAGCGCACCAAAGATTTCAGCGAGGACTGGATAGAAAAGCTGAAAGGCGATATGCGCATTTTGCGTGCTGATGTGGCGGTGATCGTTACACAGGCTATGCCAAAGGACATGAACCACTTTGGTGAGAAAGACGGAATATGGATATGCAGTTTCAGCGAGGCGCGGGCATTGGTGCATGTGCTGCGCGACCTTATCATAAAAGTATATACCGCATCAAAGAGCCAGGAAAATAAGGGCGATAAGATGACGCTGCTTTACAACTATTTTATCAGCACGGAATTTTCAGAGCAGTGGCGGGCGATACGTGAGGGCTTTATGGGTATGAAAATGTCTATTCAGCGCGAGCGCGACCAGATGGAGAAAATGTGGAAGGCAAGGGAGAAACAGTTAGACAAAGTATTGCTGAATGCGGCGCATTTTAAAGGTGCTATAGAAGGTATAGCGGGTATGGATGTGGATCTGAACCTGCTTGGAGAGGAGAATGGGTATATGATAGAGTAGTTGTGAGTTGTAAGTCGTTTGGGGTAAATAATATGCCGGTTGCAAACCTGCCTATCGGCAGACAGGCCGGCTGAATTATATAGACACGGGAGATCCTTCGGAACTCCCGCGCCAGTGAGATTTGTCAACTTTTTAAAAGTTGACAAATCTGTGGAGAGCAGTTAAGTAGCCTTATTATTTTTAGCTTATCACACCCTTTCAATAATCACAGCATACCCCTGCCCAAGGCCCACACACATAGTGGCGAGGGCGTATCTCTTGTTTTGTTTTTGCAGTTCTAATGCGGCGGAATAAATAATGCGTGCACCGGACATGCCAAGGGGATGGCCTATTGCTATTGCACCACCGTTGGGATTAACACGCGGGTCGTTGTCATCCATTCCTAACTGGCGCATACAGACGAGGCTCTGTACGGCAAAGGCTTCATTAAGCTCTATAATATCTATATCGTCTAAGGTCAGGCCTGCTTTTGCCAATGCTTTTTTTGTAGCGCCTACCGGGCCTATACCCATGATGCGCGGCTCTACGCCCACTACGGCAGAGCTTACGATCCGCGCTTTTGGGGTGATGTTATAAGTATTTACTGCGCTTGAAGATAATATATACAAAGCTGCTGCACCGTCATTAAGGCCGGAAGCGTTACCCGCAGTAACTGAACCTGTTTTTTTAAATGAAGGTTTGAGTTGAGCCAATTTTTCTATGGTAGTGGCGGGCTTTATGAATTCATCATTTTTTACAACGACAGGCTCACCTTTTTTCTGGGGTATCTCTACGGGTGTTATTTCTTCTGCCAGGCGGCCTGAATGTTGTGCTGCTGCGGCTTTCATTTGTGAGCGATATGCAAATGCGTCCTGGTCTTCGCGGGTTATGTTATACATTTCGACAAGGTGCTCGGCGGTAACGCCCATCTGGTCGGTGCCATAGAGTTCGTGCATCTTTGGATTTATAAAGCGCCAGCCAAAACTGGAGTCGCACATTTGGGCATCCTGCCCGAATGGCTGTGATGTTTTGGATATAACCCAGGGGCCACGGGTCATGTGCTCCACCCCCCCGGCTATGAATACGTCTCCATCGCCTGCTTTTATGGCGCGTGAAGCATTAATAACAGCCGACATGCCCGATGCGCACAGGCGGTTGATTGTTTCTCCCGGCACACTCCAGGGGATGCCTGCCAGCAGCAGCGCCATGCGGGATACATTACGGTTGTCGTCGCCGGCCTGGTTGGTGCAACCGAAGATCACGTCATCTATAACGCCATCGGGTATAGAGGGGTTTCTTTCTATGAGCTTGCGCATCACTAATGCGGCGAGGTCATCGGCCCTTATGCCGGATAAAGCTCCCCTGAAATTACCTATCGGTGTTCTGATTCCGTCTGTTATGTATGCTTCTTTCAAAAGTCAAAAATTAAGAATTAAAAGTAAAAAAGTGTTTCTTCAAAAGTCAAAAATTAAGAATTAAAAGTAAAAAGTGTTTCTGTAGGCCAACTGGTTGCTTCAAATTCCTAATATATTATGCAATCCAAAGATAATGCTCAAAAGCTTCAGAGTTTTAATTTTTAACTTTTGATTTTTAATTTACCCTTTACCCCTCAAGGTGTATGGAAATAATGATCATGCGGGTATGAAGAGACTGAATGGCGTTGGTAAGTGGCAGGCTCCTGTCGCCCGTATATAGCTGGTTGGTGAGGCCCTGGCTAAGTTTTATTTCCGGTGCAAAAATAAAATTCGGATTATAAAACTCGAAGCCGACGCCAAATTCAAATCCAAAATCAATAGGGCTTACTTTCAGCACTTCATTAGTACGCCTGGAATGAGCGTTGGCTGCAAGGTCGTAGTCAAACTTGCCGCCGGCAAGCCCGTAAAAACGAAAGTTTTTTATCCTGTCGCTTTTAAATTTAAATTGCAGGGGCAAATGCATATATATAGCTTCATTACTAAAGAATGAAGCGCTGTCATTAGGAATACTATATTGAAATACGATCCTTTTTTCGGAGAATTCAAGAGCCGGCGCGAAACGGATGTCAATGAATTTGCTTAGCCTGAGATTGCCGATAAGTCCGAGATTGAAACCCGGTTGCCACTGTGGTTGTATTTTTTTAAAGGTATCCGTATTGGCAAATGACTGGGCATATTTGATTTGGTAAATGGAGTAATTCATTCCAAATGTGATCCCGAAATAATAAAGTTTATTATCATGTTCCGACATATTAAGGAGGTCGCGCTGGGCTGATGCGGTATATGCAAAAAATGAAAGAAGAATAATCGGCAGGAGTTTGCCCTTGCGCATGAATTTATTATTACTAAAAGTTAAAGAAGTTGGCAATATAGATTTTTCAGTATGGTTCATTCTTTTACTATTGCGCCTGTTTGCTGAGTTTATTTTATCAACACCTAACGCAGGGTGCGAAGATACAGTATGTTGTTTGTTTGGCAACAGGGGCTGATTTTCAATGAAATAACAAATTTTTACAAAAAAATTGCACTTATGAAGCAAGTAATTACTAAATTTGCATCAACAAAGACATTCTTCTTACTTCAAAGATATTCCCCTGGCACCGTGAGAACTGTAAGCCCCGAACATTCGGGGCTTTTTTAATATCATGAATGGATACATTCGGGCGGCCTTCAAAAAATAATTATATATAATATGTTTAAATTATTTTGTCAACTTTTCTAAGAATATACTTTAATATAAAAATTATCGTACCGAAAGTTATCTTTGAGAAAATATTTGATATTTTAGCTGTTCTAAATTCTAATTATGAGACTGATGCGCACCGTAATACTTACCACTGTTTTGACTTTAGTAGTATTCTCGGCAGTTACCTATACTGCATGCAATAAAAACCACTGCCAGAATGTGGTTTGTGTGAATGGCGGCGCCTGTGACGGGGGCAATTGCGTATGCCTGGTAGGTTATGAGGGC
>JBIOGX010000073.1:0-9095 GCA_044448445.1 Chitinophagales bacterium | reverse complement strand
GCCTTAAATAATACATTATTCGCGGATTTTGCGCCTCGCACAAAAGAAACATAATCATTAAACTTGATGGATTTTATTTAATCATCTTCACTTATCAATCTATTTTAGGATTACTTATAATAATATTTATGAAATAACATTATATCTAGTAACTTTATTTTCACGATTGCAAAATATACTGCTATGGTCATCCTATTAATGCTTCCCGGTAGCCCGGTTCCTGAGTGGTTTGCATTTCTCTTACCATTGATTGCGATAGTATTATTTATTAAGGGCGGGCAATGGTTACGGGATTGGTATAAGAAAAAGAAATTTAATCAAATTCACCAAACACACGATTCGCTTACTCAAGACGAAAATAACCTATAAATTTTGTGCACCTAATCCCATTGTCATCCTGAGTTTGCCGAAGGACAAAATTCCAATTACTATAATTACATTTGCCACACCAAGCAAACAATAAATGATATACCATATAGTAACAGGTGATGTGGCTGCTGCGCCATTGAAAGATGCAATAATAACAGAACCCTCAATGGAGGGAGAAATAGTAGTAATGAAGGATGTACTGAGCGTAGGCCCCCTGCAAAAAGAAGAAGGGCAATCCTTCTCAGAAATGCGTAGCGCCTTCTGGCAGGAAGTAGTAACTAATGATAAGAACCCCATACAGGTAGATGACCTTGAACGGCTGCTGGAAGTTGGCAATGAGCTTTCTAAAAACGAAGATGCAAAAATATGGCTCTGGATAGCCCCGTGGCCTGCTGATATATGCACTTACCACTGGGCGCTTCAGTACCTCGGCAAATATATCGGGCGTTTGTTTGTTATTAACATAGCAGGACTCCCCTTCCTCGATGAAAATGGGAAGGTATTCTTCCCTAAAAGTATTGGTGAGATACAACCGAGAGAAGTGGTAAAGGCCCGCCGCCTCGCCCGCCCGGTAACCCCTGCTGAAATAGAAGTGGATGGAGAAGAATGGTGCAAGCTGGTTGCCGAAAATGCAGACATTCGCATACATGAAGGCGGCAAAAGGCTTATATCAAAAAATGCAGATTATTACGATAATCAACTGATCAGTTTCGCTTCGCAACAATACCAAAAAGCCTCAAAGATCATCGGTCAGGCGCTGTCAAAGTTCAACATACCTACAGGCGATCTATATCTCGGCTGGCGCCTGCGCCAGCTTGTAGCAGCTGATAAACTGCATCTGCAGGGCGATGTAACAAAAACCCTCAAGGATTTTGAGGTGAAATTGCCAAGTGGTTTGCTCGAATTTGAAACCCCAAACCCCTAAAAGGGCTTTCCTTTATTTTGTAGTTATGTTACACAATAGTTTGATAATTCATTTTACTGATTAGATAACATGGGGAAGCCCCCCTGCCTACCGGCAGGCAGGTTTAGGGGTTTGGGGTTTTCCTTACCTTTGCGCCATGGTATATGATCTATCGCTGGAGGAAGTGAAAGTAAAACCACACCAGGTCACTACCCTGCACTTATTGTCAGCTTTAGCTTTTATTGGCACAGGAGCAATCATATTTATATATAATTACGTAATTACAATGTGGGGAGCGACATTATTGGCCGTTGGAGTTGTTTTACTTGCCCTGACCATTTTAAAGAACAGTTGGGTTACCAGCAAGCATACAAACACACCAATACGCATTATAGAATTAGCAATAGCGCTCGCTATCGGCATATATTCAGCAACACAACACTGGAAATTTCCGGTAACGATCTTTGGTATATTAAGCGCATCCTTATTGTTTGGCATTTATTGGGAACGCGCTTCAGGAAATGCACTCTCTGTGCATATTGATGAAACCGGCCTGAAAATACCGGTCATTTCCCGGCAGCGTTTTCTGAAATGGACAGAAGTGGAGGAGGTAGTTCTGCGATTCGGGACGCTTACGGTTAATTGCGTGGACAACCGCTTTTATCAATGGAACATTGCTGATACAGGTATTGATAATGCAGCATTTGAAGCATATTGTAATACACAGGTGGAAGCAAACAGGAGCAAGCGAAGAAATGATGACTGGTAATTTTAAATGTGATGCTTCGCAATGTGGTTGAATGTGGGATAATGTGATTGATTTTTTTTAAATTTTTACTTTTTACTTTTAAACTTATGAATCCGTATTTATTATACTCCGACAGCAATGGAAAGATATTTGAGGATACCTCATTATATAGCGTTGGGCGCAGTGGATGGGAGGCTCTTCCTATCCCCGGGGACAATTGGGTAGAATTGCCTGATGGTGGAAATCTGTACGAACTTCCCGGCAGAAGAGGCATAGGCATAGACGTGGAAACAGGCGAAATGAGGCTGTGTGAAAAAGGCTGGGCTGTTGCCGCATTTATCCCACCTGCGCATACCGGCTTTTACCTTGCGGCTTATGAAACAATGGATGATGCACCTACCCTACCCCTGTTTTGCTATACAGCCGCCGGCTGGCTCGATGATAAATTTTATGTGCCCGCCATACGCATAGAGCAGGATATCAGACAGGAATGTAGCGGCTATGACGAAAGTAAAATAAAGTATGGCGTGGAAGTTTTAACACAGGCCTACCCGCACAACAGGCTGGTAAAACATCTTGCAGAAACCTGTGCCCTTACTTATCACTGTCCTGCTGCCAGAAATTACTTTTTAGGCCGTTGGGAATGTCCCGTACCTACATCGCCCGCATGTAATGCCAATTGTATAGGTTGTATCTCTTTTCAGCCGGAAGATGAATCTATTGTTTCGCCGCAAGACCGTTTACAGTTCAAACCTACTGCCGCCGAGATAGTGGAGTTTACTGTTCCCCACCTTGAAACCGCCCCTTATCCTATAGTCAGTTTCGGTCAGGGATGTGAGGGCGAACCTTTGCTGATGTGGGAAACCATCAGGGAATCCATTATAGAAATACGCAAGCATACCAAAAAGGGCAGCATCAACATAAATACCAACGGAAGCAATCCTGATGCGGTGGAAAAACTAATGGAAGCCGGGCTTGACAGCATACGAGTAAGCCTCAACTCTGCCCGTGAAGATATTTACACCAAATACTACCGGCCTAATAATTACCGTTTTGAAGATATAGTAGAGAGCCTTCGAGTGGTGAAGAAACATGGCGGCTGGGCATCCATCAACTACTTTGTATTCCCCGGCATGACCGATAGCATAGCCGAGTTTGAAGCCTTGTGTGAACTGATACATACAACCGGCTTAGACATGATCCAATGGCGCAGCTTCAACATAGATCCCGACTGGTATCTCGGCAAAATGGGGGTTACGGACACAGGCGAATGTATGGGCATCAAGCAAATGATGGAACTTATTCATGAAGAATTCCCCGAAGTAAAATATGGGTATTTTAACCCTCCCAAAGAACGGATGGAAAATTTTGATGTGGAATTTGCGCATTGATGGGTCTTAAGAATAAAGTTTTAACTTTTAGATTTTGTATCTTTAAGTAATTTTAACGCAATGATAGCGCTGCAACAGCAACAACAGCCGGTAGTAAATAATAAGGCCCTTGCCTGCACAATAGGCGTGCATGCTTTATTGCTCTTGCTGTTCATTTTTTTACACTACACAATTGCACCACCGCCTCCAACAGTTGATGAAACCGGTGGAATTGAGGTAAATCTCGGCACCAGCGACAACGGCAGTGGTCACAATCAACCTATGTCAACCAAAGCGCCAGCGCCATACCAGGCTACAGTTGTTTTTAAAAGCGTAGCCGCCCATAGCAGCATCCCCAAAAACATAATGCAGTCAACAGATGCCGATGCCCCTGCTGTAACTACTAACAACAAAAAAAGTGGACAGGCAGCCACCAACGAAACAGGGCATACCCAGGAAAAACCAAAATATACCTACGCAGGCGATAATGGCCCCGGCGGTAACAGCGCTACTCAGAACATGCCCGGCACCAATGAAGGCAATGGTACCGGTCCAGGTGATAAAGGTGTTCCAAGTGGCACTCCAGGCGCTGCAAATTATTCAGGCACGCCCGGCAATGGCACCGGAGGCATAGGCCATACTCTTTCCGGCAGAACCATCAGCCCTGACCGGTTTGAAGCGGAATTTACCGAAGGCGGCAAAGTAGTGATCCATGTTACTGTTGACAAAAATGGTGAGATCGTGAGCAAAATTGTCAAAACTTCATCAAGTCCCCAGTTAACAAAGCTCGCCCTCGAAAAACTAAAAAACGCTCATTTCAGCAAGAGTGATGTGCCGGAACAGTTTGGGGATATTACCATTTTCTTTACCACACGTAAATAGTTCTATGGGCAATCAACCCAATTACCGGCAAACACTCGACTATTTATATGAGCGGTTGCCCATGTTCTCAAGGATAGGAAAGGCGGCATTAAAACCTGATCTGACAAATACCATTAAACTATGTGAAGCTCTTGGTAATCCCCAGGAAAAATTCAAATCAGTACATATTGCGGGCACTAATGGTAAAGGCAGCACCAGCCATGCGCTATCAGCCGTGATGCAGGCAGCGGGATACAAAACAGGGCTTTATACATCACCACACCTCATTGACTTCAGGGAGCGTATTCGCATCAATGGCCAGCCCGTGAGCAAAGAATGGGTGGTGAATTTCGTGGAACAAAATAAAGGCCTCATAGAACAGGTACAGCCTTCTTTTTTTGAGATCACCGTAGCTATGGCATTTGCTGCATTTGCAGAACAGCAGGTGGATATCGCTATCATTGAGACCGGGCTTGGCGGCAGGCTCGACAGCACAAACGTCATCACTCCCCTGCTCTCTATAATTACCAATATCAGTTATGACCATAAAGACCTGCTTGGCAATACGCTTGCAGCGATCGCTGCGGAAAAAGCAGGCATCATTAAGCACAATGTACCGGTAGTGATTGGCGAGCAGGATGATGAGTCCGGGCGTATATTTTTTGAACATTCTGTTCACAAAAACAGCACACTCTATTACGCCCAGTCATTATGGGATATGGTGCGCGTAAAACATGATGCAAAATACCAGTATTACAAGGCAGTAAATAAAGCGAAGCACGAGCTGCTTGATGTGCAGACCGACCTGCTTGGCAACTACCAGCAACACAATATTAAAACCGTGCTTACCGCCGTGGAATACCTGTCAGGGCAGGGTTTTAATATATCCATACCAGCCGCAATAAATGCACTCCTGAATGTAAAACGAACAACAGGCTTGCGCGGCAGGTGGGACTGGCTGCAGGAAAAACCTACTGTCATCTGTGATGTAGCGCACAATCCTGCAGGGATAAACGAAGTAATTGAGCAATTCAATACCCTGGGCGCCACTGCAAAGCATATAGTGCTTGGTTTTGTAAAAGACAAGGATATACACGAAGTTCTGGCTCTCCTGCCGAAAGATGCAACTTACTACTTTTGTAATGCACAGATACAACGTGCATTACCAGCAACTGAGCTTAAAGCCGAAGCGGAAAAAGCAGGACTGAAAGGCTGCGCCTACCCTACGGTAACAGCAGCAGTAACTGCAGCTAAAGCAAACATGAACGATACGGACGCACTCCTTATTACCGGCAGTTTCTTTATAGCAGGCGAAGCCCTTAGTAATGTGGAAATTTGAGAATGTGCAAACCTACCTGCCGGTAGGCAGGTGTGAAAATAGGGTTAGTGATTAAATGAATTTATGCCATACTGCAATTATTTGCACATTTTCATATTCAATTGAGCCATTGAGTAATTGAGGTATTAAGACATTACTTCCCTCTTCCCTGGAAAATAACCATGAAGGTGTAAAGAATGATCTTTACATCAAGCGCTAATGAACAGTTTTCTATATAGAGCAGGTCATACTTCATACGCTCAATCATTTCCTCTACATTCTCTGCATAACCAAATTGTACCATGCCCCACGAGGTAAGACCGGGTTTTACTTTATGCAGGTATTTGTAGTGCGCATGGGTATTGCTGATGATATCTATATAGTGTTTACGTTCAGGCCGCGGGCCTACCAGCGACATTTCGCCCTTGATAATATTCACGAATTGCGGCAATTCATCAATGCGCCATTTACGCATAAACCTGCCCCACGGAGTGATACGCGGATCCATCTTGCTCGAAAGCGCCGGGCCATCCGGTTCTGCTTCTACATACATCGAGCGAAACTTATAAATACGAAACGGCCTGCCGAATATACCGATACGCTCCTGCTTGTAAAACACACTGCCCTTTGATGACAGTTTTACCATAACTGCCGTAAACAATAATAATGGCGACAAAATAAGAAGCGCAAGGGTTGAGCATAAGATGTCTATAGTGCGCTTGCAAACCCTTTGCCAGTCCGGCATCAGGTCTGGGTGAATATGGATAAGCACCGCGTCATACACATTGCTGGTCTTTACCGAACCTGAGATAATATCATAATAATCAGGCAGGACTTTTACCACCACCGGGCGGTAACAAAGGCGTGTTACGATATTTTCGAGCAGGTGGTGCTCAGAAGAGTCAACCGCAACGATCACTTCCTCTATGTGATATTTATCAATTATCTCTTCCAGTTGGGAAAGGTGCCCCAGTTGTGGCAGGTAGGTGTTCATACCGTTGCTCGCTTCTTTATTGGAATAAATGAACCCAAGAAAAATATTACCCAGCGCCTTGGGATTATCAAGCACCTTTTTATAAATATCTATCGCTTTCTGGTTGCCACCAATAATCAGGGTATTGAAGCCCACTTTGCCTTTTTTAAGATTCACCTTTACACGATTGAGTATATACAGGCGAAACACAAGCGCGAATACAGTATGAACCAGGAGGTAATGGCCGAATTCGTTTATGAAAAAAGAATAATCCGGGCTGTCCTTGGCAAATACGATTACGGATATGACGGTACAGCCGAGTATGCAGGCTATCAGCGTCCGGTTCACCTCGTTTAAACGGGATTTACGGTAAAGGTCAAAATAAGTACCGGTCATCAGGTAGGCCAGCAACCAGCCCGCAGGGATAGCTACAAGTGTATTAATATAATCTCTGGTGTGGAACCCCTGTAAGGTATCTAAGTAATTAATTTTTTTAATCGTATGCTGGCGATATATCCATAAAGTGAACCATGCCAACGATGCAGCCAGGTAATCAAGCAATACTAATTGCCTTATAGCTTTTCGTTTTTCCTGGCTCAGGTGCATACTGCTCAGAAAGTTACTAATTGAATGTTATCTAATAATAGCCGGCCATGTGTCTGGTCCGGTGACAGGTTTGCTTTTATATATAGTGTATAGGATGTTCCCTTATACTGCACTGCGAAATCTGCAACATTGAGATAGAATTTTTGCCAGTGGTCGCTGGGTGATATTCCTGCCAGGTAATAAGGTGTTGATGATATGATGTTACTCAGGTTAGCCTGTAGCCCAATATAAAACGGAATCTGGCTTTTATAGTTAAGTTCTATGTATGCGGCTCCTACCGGTATAGCAAATGCCATCGTGCTGCTGTCAACAGAACTGTCCCCGACTGCATTAAGCGTAATGCTTCCAACGCCATAGCCTTCAAACCGTGATGCAGAATCAGAGGCCCTGACCATGGGTATATTGCCTGCCTGCAAATAAAAATTTACAGGCCCTTCAAAATCTGATATCTTATTGGCTTTAGTGGTACTATAATAAGACGTCTGCGGCAAATGGTTAATGATCTTGCCAGGCTGAATGGTAAAAGTAAATGTGTCGTATTGGTAAAACGGGTAAATCCCTACTAAGTTATTTAATCCGTCAACAGCAATGGCCGGAGCTATTTCCAATTGTCCGTTACCTGTGTCTCCCTTAGTTATAATAGGAAAAGTAGCAGGGAGATCAAAAGCGCCAATAGGGTTATTATTATAATATGCCCATATCTGGGTGATTTGGTGAGACGTTGATAATGGCGTTGATAATAAAGGATTGACATTGAACTTAAAAGAATCAATGTGTATATAAGTAGGAACCTGTTCCTTTGGGTTGATGATATTACAACCTTGAAAAAACAAGCCGCAGATATATATGAATATTACTTGTACTAACCTGGTATAAATCCTCAGCATAATCAGCGTTCCGGTCTATAACGTAAAATTTTGTTAAACATTGTGCATCTCGTTATGCATACTCATTTTTTTCAAAACCTGGTGCGCTACATCCATTGCCTGGTATCCGTCATATACCGAAATGCGCACCGGCCTGTCGTTGAGAATGGCATGGGTAAATTCTGAAAGCTCGGTCCTGATTGCATTCATGGCCGGGACTTCGGGGTTCTGTACTGATATTATTTTTTTATCACCATTTGCCATTTCTAACGGAAAATCCATAAGCCCACCGCCCTGGGCGCCATCTTCTTTCAGCCGTATGATCTCCGTCTTTTTATCAAGGAAATCTATCCCTATGTAGGCATCGCGCTGAAACAGGCGCATCTTGCGCATATTCTTTAACGAGATACGGCTCGATGTCAGGTTGGCAACACAGCCATTATCAAATTCTATACGTGCGTTGGCTATATCGGCGGTTTCACTGAGCACAGCTACCCCGCTGGCAGATATTCGCCGCACCGGCGATTTTACTAATGAGAGTACAATGTCTATATCATGTATCATCAGGTCTAATATTACCGACACGTCGGTACCGCGTGGGTTGAACTGTGCAAGGCGGTGCGCCTCTATAAACATGGGCTGCAGTAACTGGTCGCCCACAGATAAAAAAGCCGGATTATAACGCTCCACATGGCCCACCTGGCATTTCACATTAGCTTCTTTCACCAGGGTTACCAGTTCCATGCCTTCTTCTAAGGTATGCGACAGGGGTTTTTCAATAAAAACATGCTTACCGCTAAGCAGGCTGCTTTTTGCAATGTCGTAATGAGAAATGGTCGGAGATACGATATCCACGGCATCAACAGCCGCTATCAGTTCGTCAACATTTGTGAAGCGCGGCACATTATATTTTTCTATGGCTATGGCCGCCTGGGCATCGCTTGGATCATAAAACCCCACAATTTCCGCCTGTTCTATTTGCTGCCATTGCTGTATATGTATTTTACCGAGGTGGCCCGCCCCAAAAACTCCTATTTTAAGCATGGAAATGCAATAATTAAATATTAATATATTTTTATT
>JBIOGX010000072.1:0-9135 GCA_044448445.1 Chitinophagales bacterium | reverse complement strand
TCATGCTGAATCATTCAATGCTAAAGTAAAGCTCTTCAGGGCTAATCTAAGAGGGGTTACTAAAGCAGATTTCTTCTTGTTCAGGCTTGAAAAAATATTTGCTTAATATGTAGCGCTCCCCATAAAATCACGCTGACCCAAGATAAGCTGCTACATAAACTCATGGTTTGTGCACTTATAGAAGCCCGCAGTTGTGAGCGGTTCCGTCTTTTATCTGAAAATCTTGAGGAAGAAATGTTGCGAGATTTTTACTATAAATTTATGGTGTCAGAAGCGGGGCATTATCGTTTGTTCATTGACCTGGCAGAGCAATACTATAGTTCGGAAAAAGTACGCGTAGCATGGCAGCAGTGGCTGAAAATTGAAGAGCAGGTTTTACTATTGCTTACCCCAAGGAGAGACAGGATGCATTAGGCAAAATCCAAAAATCAAAGTCCCAAATCCAAAAACAAAAACGGCTATTGGGATGACTCACAGTTAAACCACAGGCTATGTGTAATTTGACAGTCTAAATAATATTATATTTGTCCATCCCGTTTAAATAATGCGCTACATAATACTATTTTTTATTTTTCTTTTATTTGCTTCGCATATAAGTATGGCGCAGGAGTCAAGGCCATGGGAGGGATTTGGGATAGAGGCTAATGTATTCGCCGGGAAAGTGGTGAAGCATACTGTGAAATTTCACTTGCCTGTCCCTAACCTGACGACCGGTTTGGATATTAATTTCCAGTATAAAGCCTTTGGCAGAAGCGACTGGGAACAGCGGCGCAGATACCCAATAATAGGGGTAGGCATTACCTATACCAATTATGGTATTGATTCTATCTACGGGCGGTGTTTCAGCCTTTATCCGAATATAGTGATACCCCTTATAATGGGAAAAAAATTAGAATGGACCATGCGTATCGGCGATGGTATTGGGTATGTAACGAGGGACTATTCACGGCAGCACCCCTTTGATACAATGAATAATGCAATTGGCAGCCACATAAATGACTACGCATCATTCATGACCGATATTCGCTACCATGCTAATGAACACTGGGATGTACAGGTTGGGCTTAATTTCTCCCATATTTCCGATGCGTCTTTCCACCAGCCTAATCTTGGTATCAATTTGGTTGGCGCGCATATAGGGCTAAAATATTTCCCTGTAACCTCATGTCCCACATGCAAAAAGCGTAACCTGAAACCATTAAAGAACAGGTGGCTTGGCCAGTTTAGGCTGACGATGGCTTTTGACCAGTCGAATGCCCCGCTGGGGCCATTATACCCTGTGTACTTAGCCACAGGTTATGTAAGTAAGCGCTGGATCAGCAAGAATAAAGTTTTTGCAGGTTTTGATTATTCTTATCACCCGATGATATATTCTTACCTGAGGAATAACGAAGGACAGGTGCTATTGGGAACAGAGCGGGAACATTCTTATAAAAACGCTTTCTTTGCAGGCAATGAATTTTTGTTAGGAAGGGTAGGCATAGTACTACAGGTTGGGTATTATCTTCACCAGGCGTACATGGTACAAGGCAAAGTATATGAAAAAGTCGGTATCAATTTTTATCTCGTACAAAGAGAACATGGGCCAATCAAAGAGTTCTTTTTATATACAGGCCTGAAGACGCACTTATCAGTTGCCGAGTTAGCTGAATTTGGTTTTGGGATGGGATTTTAGTTAGTTAACAGGCTAATTTGGTAATTGGTTAGTGAATAACTTAATAGGTAATAGCATTATTTTGGAATGATTCTGTAAAGTGCACCATTATCGCCGGCTACCAGGAGGTCTCCGTTAGGGCAAATAGCAATGCTTCGAAGCCCATCGGTAGTAAGTTGATCGTATTCGGCCCAGTGGTTGCCGCCATCATCTGTATGAATGACTTTAGCGTTATCGCATACAGCCCAGCCGTTCTGTTCATCTTTAAATACAATATCCAGCATATTGTAGCGGGGGAGTGATATATCGTTGCCATTGCGCAGCCTGTCCCAATTGGCGCCACCATTTATGGTATGAAACACACTGCCATTATATCCGCACATCCATATTTCATCACCATGTATATCCATGGCCATAAAATTATCGCCTTTTACATCCTGGAAGTCCCATATATTGCCGCAATCAGTAGTTTTCATTACTGTACCGTACCCTATCACATATCCTGTTGAAGATGTTGGCATATAGATATTATTGATCCCGAATAAAAAAGTCTTCTCGTCAATGATATTGAAATTGGAATCAACCCGTGTAATAGAGCATTGCCGCTGTAACACGGTGCTTACAAATATACCTGTATCAGGAGTGGGGAAAGAAGCGCCCACATATTGCTCCCAGTTGATACGGTTAAACTGCCATGTTTTGCCGAGATCTTTGGAATGTAACACATCACCATCAATACCACACAAATAAATATTACCATTAGATGCAACACCCATACCGAACATTTCTTTAGGGGCATCAGAAGAAGAATAGGCGGACCAGGTATATCCACCATCAGCAGACCTGATTATTTGTGATTGTGTGAACTGTACACCACCCGCAGCAATACAAATAGTATCATTGATGAACCTGACATGGTTTAACCTGCAAGTGGTATTACTGTTTAGCTTTTGGATATTCCGCCAATGCAGTACATCTTTCTTACATGCGCTGAAAAGAGTTGCAAAGAAAATAAAAAATAAGAAATGTGATATGCGCATAAATATATTACGGGATACTATTACCCTGCAATATAAATAACAATGAAACAAGGTGCAAAAAAACCTGTATTTTAGGAATACAGGTTCTTTAAATAAGGTGATATTGTTATTCTTTCAAAAACTTTATCCTTGTTTGCACATTGCCATTGCGGTAGAGACGCAAAAGTCCAATATACAGATAGTATTATACCATCTGCCGGGCTTTCAACTCAAGATATTTGTTAATTATGTCAACGGTAAGGTTTTGCGGGGTAGTTAGTACGGATAGTACGCCATGCCTTCGTAGCTCTTTTACGATTTGCCGTTTTTCAAGGTCGAACTGGTCGGCGATGATCTTTATGTAGATACCCTCCATACTGTCGGGGGTTGATTCATGTATTTCTTTGAGCAGGGCATTTTGAAAAAAGACGACGCAAACGAGGTGTCGCTGGGAGATCTTTTTGAGAAAAGGCAGTTGTCTTTCGAGTGATGAAAAGGTCTCAAAATTGGTAAAGAGCAAAAGGAGGCTGCGTTGCGTAATACCGCGCTGCACGGTACTCCACACCGCCTCGTAATCGCTTTCTTTAAATTCGGTCTGTTGTTTGTACAGCGTTTCGATAATGCGGTGGAGCTGGTTATTACGCCTGTCGGCAACAATAATGTCGTTCACTTTATTGGAGAACGTTACGAGGCCGGCTTTATCCTGTTTGAGCAGGGCTACATTTAGCAAGGCAAGGCTGGCATTAATGGAATGATCAAGCAGGGTAAGGCCGGCGAAGGGCATTTTCATATTTCGGCCCTTATCTATGATGCAATAAATCTGTTGCTGGCGGGCATCGGTAAAAGTATTTACCATCAGGTTGTTGCTCCTGGCGGTAGCTTTCCAATTTATAGTGCGTACATCATCGCCCTGCACATAATCTTTTATCTTTTCAAATTCGAGGCTATGCCCCAGCCTCCTGATCTTCTTAACACCCGCAAGCGAGCTGCCACTGATGGCCAGCAATTGGTATTTTCTTAGTTGCTGGTAGGCAGGATACACTTTAACTATGGTAGGCTCTGCAATTTTGAAACGCCTGCGCAGCAGGCCGATGGGGCTGGCGGTAAAGCAAATAAGATGGCCGAATTGAAACTCGCCACGGGATAATGGCTTTAATGTATAGGATACCGTTTTCGCGGATTTATATCCTATGGTAATATTGAGGTTAAAGTTACGGACCTGGAACTGGAAAGGAAGCTCATCAATTAAAAGCCCTTTTATTTTGAAGGGATAAGTATTAGTTATGGAAAGCGCTACCACATTATCATCGCCTATGCTAAACCTTGGGGACATAATCCTTGAGGCGGTTATGCCTCCTTTGAAAAAAAAGAGAAGTATATAGTCGAGAAGGGTGAAGAACAGGACAGCGCCGGTAAATGCCAGTACCGGCTGGAACAGCACATGAATGAAGAAAGCGGTAAAAAGCAAAATTACACAGCTACCCAACAGCAGGTACCATCTCTTGCTGATGAACAAGTCGCCGATGTATTTTTTTAGAACCCCCATTAATTAAAATCCAAATTCCAAATAACAAATTCCAAAAGTTTCATCTCGGTATTTCCATTTTGGCTATTATTTCCTTTATCACGTCATCTGTTGTGGAGCCTTCCATTTCGCGTTCGGGAGTGAGGCCTATGCGGTGGCGAAGCACTGCCGGAGCGGCCTGTAATATATCTTCCGGTATCACGAAATTCCTGCCGCGTAAAACGCTATATGCTTTGGCGATCTGCAACAAGGCAATGGAGGCTCGTGGTGAAGCCCCAAGATAGAGCGAACGATTATTGCGTGTTTCCCATACTATTTTTGCTACAAACTCCAGCAGTTTAGGCTCTATATGCGTTTCTCTTACCTGCAAGCGTGCATTATCCAATATCTCCGGGGTAATAACAGGCTCCATATTATTGAGCAAGTCTGTAATCGCTTGCTGGTTGTGCCGTTCGAGTATTTTTATTTCTTCTTCAAGAGATGGGTAACCTACGGTTATCTTCATGAGGAATCTGTCGAGCTGGGCTTCGGGAAGGCGGTAGGTGCCTTCGTGCTCGATTGGGTTTTGTGTAGCGATGACCATAAACGGAGATTGCATTTTATGGGTAAGCCCATCAACCGTAACCTGGCGTTCTTCCATCACTTCAAACAAGGCGGCCTGTGTTTTTGCAGGAGCGCGGTTGATCTCGTCAATGAGTATGATGTTGCTGAATACGGGCCCGGCTTTGAACTGGAAGGTTGATGTCTGGGGGTTGAAAATGCTTGTGCCCAATACATCGCTTGGCATAAGATCGGGAGTGAACTGTATGCGCGAAAAACGGGTATTAATGAGTTTGGCAAGCAATTTAGCGGTAAGCGTTTTTGCCACGCCGGGGACGCCTTCTATGAGTAAGTGGCCATCGGCAAGGAGTCCCGCGAGCAATTGCTCAACCATATCATTTTGTCCAACAATCACCAGGTGTATCTGTTCCTGTACCTGCTCTATGAGCTGCGCCAGCGGGTGAACGCTGTTTTGCGGAACCGGGTTTTGTTCTCTTGTTTCCATCATATACGATGATTTTTATAAAATTGCTGAATAGTATTGTATAACCGGTAAAGATAAGCGTCATCTATTTTTGCGTCCTTCAATCTTATTTCATGGATCATATCCACGATACCGCGAACAGTAGCTTCAGGTTGCCCGGATTTTATGGTGAGCTGGTAAATAAAATTTTCATTCAGGAGGTTTGTGTTGAGGAGATAATTTGTGCGCACCCATTCGAGAAATTGCATCATCATCTTCCCGGCAAGGTTGGCCTGGTTACCTTTGTTGTAGTATAGTCGCCCAACTGTTTCAACGAAAGATACGGAATCATTTTTTAAAGGCTCAATAACCGGAATTATTCTTTGTTTTCTTTTTCCTTCAAACAGGATGTACACCAATAGCGCAAAGATGCCTAAGAGCAATGCGAGTTTGGTAGCCGGGTACCGCCATAAAATATCCATACTTGATGCATCCGTACTTCTTTTGTAATAATCACTCCAGTAGATATGGTTTATGTTCTTTGGTAACGTTTGCCATAAGGCTGACAGGTATTGTTCATTGCCCGGTTGTAAGAGAAAATAGTTGCTCAATACCAAAGGGGCTGCATGCAAGGTTATATGCCCCTCACCTGACCTGTACCTGATAAAATCAGGATTGTTATATACATATCCAAGCGTATCCGGGCGGGACCATGTAATATCAGCATAATAGGTATTATCATTAGAAGAAGCATTGTTTTCATTATTAGTATTGGCCGGATAAGCAGAGTCAGCATAAGCGGAGTCAACATAAGTTGAGTCAGTGTAGGTAGAGTCTGCATAAGAAGAGTCAACAACACTATTGTTTTGAGACCTTGCAGTGTCATTGGTAAATGAAAAAAAACCTTTTATCGAATGTCCGATATAGCCATACTCTTTTCCGGTTTCGCCAGCCATGCGCAATATCTTTTTGTTGTCATGGTCTTTGACGAACGAATAAAAATCATAGCCTTCTTCGCCGCTTAGTTTTTTTTCGCAGCCTAATTCCTGTTCTATTTTGCTATCCAGGTTGCTGCAAAAAATAACCACTTCATTCCCGTTATTTATAAATTGCTTCAGATCATGCCATTCCATTTCGGATAAGAAGAAGTTAAAGCCCTGAAGTATAAGGAGTGTCCGCCCATTATCGTTATACTTCATTTCGTTGTCCATATTGGTATAACGGAACCCAGAGGATAAGGTTTGTATAGCTGCATCGGGAAAATGATACTTCAATGACTGGTAGGCAAGCCAGGCGCCATAAGGACGTTTGTCGTTACGGTCAAGCGTTACCTTCCATTTTCGCAATTCTTCCAGCCGTTTGTCTTTAAAGCAGCCGGGCAATGTTAACAGCAAGAGCAGGGCGATATGTATAAAAGGCTTCCTCACGCGTCCAATTGTTTTCTTATGTTATCGAATAATTCTTTGTACTCACTGTATGCAGCTTGAGACATTGCAAAGCGGCCGTACCAGGCATATTCATACTGGCGGGAAAGTTGTTTGAATGGTTGCTTGTAGCCGGTATCATTTAGTTCTGTATAATATTCATAATTGGTTTTATCAATGCGGTATTGTATCAGTTCGCGCTGCTGCATTATCTGTAGCATCCACATATAACTGTAACGCACGGCGAGGCGAAAGTCGCTATTATGTACGGCGTTATTGAGCAGTTCTTCCCAGTTAGTTGCGGCGAGATCCATCTCCTCATCTTCCTGAGCGGAGGTGATAACGTTCATTATTTTTTTATTTCTTCCAAAGAGAAAACTGTCTTTGTGAAAAAAGACTTTGTAAATAATATAGGTTATTATACTAATGATGATGATCCATAACAATGTATTTCCTTCCTTACTGGCTAAAAAACCCAAAAAAGAGCTAACCGCTTTGGCAAAAAGGCCGGGTTTGTATTCTATTGGCGGCTGAACCGCTTCGGTATCATTTTTATAAGTGAAGGCTTTATCGGCAGTTAATTGCTGCCACTGAACAGGTGTAATGGCCTGAGCCGCAAAGACATGCGTGGATACAGACTGTAATAAACAATACAGAATGCAAGCAAGTGTTATAGAAAATTGTTTAGTTGGCCTGCGCATGCTGTTTTTCTTTCTTACTCACCCGGATAGGATAAATGATAAAATACCAAGTAATGAAACTTGCAGAAGATAGCAGAATAGTAAGACTAAGCCAAAGTGGCATCCCGGTATGACGGGTTACAAACCCTTCGAAAAAAGCTGCAACGATAAATATCGGCACCAGGCTAACTATGATCTTTACACTGTCTTTAGCAGCCCACATGAGTGATTGCAGGCGTGTATAGGTACCGGGGAAAAGGAGCGAATTGCCTATCATCAGTCCGGCGCAACCCGCTATTACAATAGCGGATAATTCAAGTGTTCCGTGTATAAAAACCACAAGAATGGACTGCAGCCCAATGTTGTGATGAAAGAACATATACTCAAATACGCCGAACATCAGGCCGTTCTGAAACAAAAAATAGATAGTGCCTGCACTGAGGAAAATACCTGTTGAGTAACAAATGAATGCCACTTTGATATTATTGAACGCTATGAACAGGAACATAGCCAAAGGATTATCTTCTTTATATACCCCGAAAGGATCTCCATTAGCAATGTTACGCTCGGTCATGTCCACATAGTTGTCTCCAAGAACAGCGCGAATAAAAGAGGGGTCTATATAGGATGAGATTGCCCCAAGTAAAACAAATGAAGTAAAAAACAGGAAAGCAAATAATAGCAAGCGATGCCTCCTGCGTATAACGAGCGGAAGCTCTGTTGTCCAGAAAGTGATCAGGCGATGCTTTTTTTCTTTTTTATTTTTATAAATGGAGAGGTAAATATTGGCGGCAATGCCATTAATATAACGAATGGTATTGCTGCCGGGATAAAAAGTCTTTGCATAAGACAGGTCGTCAACGAGGTAGGTAAACCGCTTTGCTACCTCATCAGGGTCTTCGCTGGGATCCTGGAAATTTTCCCACCGCTCAAGATTTTGTTTTATAAACTGGCCTTCGCGCATATTGTTTCGCTAAACTGATATTTACGCTACAATTTACGGATTTGACTATTATTGATTATTAGTTTTTGAGAATCTACTACCAATGTATTATATTTGAAATATTAAAATAGCTCAAAATGAAAACAATAAGCTTGGTATTATTGAGTATTCTACTGTTTTCCTGCAATGGTAGTAGAGCGGATAATGGAAAAAAACATTACAGGCCCAATAATGATGTTACGAGGGAAATGCTGAATGGTAATGTAAGATCGGTAACAGAAATGACATATAGAATTGATGAGACTGGTAAGAAACGTCCTTTTGGAAGTAGATCCATAATAAAATTCAACTCCAAAGGGAATACCATTGAGGCAATTTTTTATGATCAGGATAGCAGTATTTCATCTAAACATGTATGTAAATATGATAGCTTAGGAAAGCTTATTGAACAGAATAGGTATGGCAAAGGCGATAGTTTAAAAGGAAAAGTAGTAATGAAATATAACAATAGTGGGAAATGTATAGGGGCCGATCAGATTCATAATGGAGCGTTGAAAGACAAAAGTATATACGTATATGATGATAGTGGGAATCTTATTATAGATAGTCTATTCAATACTCATGATACATTGGTCGAAGTGAGAACTTCGAAATATGACAATTATCACCACGAACTGGAAAATGATGTATTGAATGTACAGCGAAATGCACATATGGTAGTGACAAGCAAGTATGATGATGCAGGTAACATTATAGAAAATAGTTTCTTTTTTAAGAATAGATTCTCTAATAAAAGCATTATGAAATATGAAATGATTGATAAAGCTGGCAACTGGCTAATTTAAAAAGATTACTCAGATGGTAAACTTGAATTTATTACTGAACGG
>JBIOGX010000071.1:0-9420 GCA_044448445.1 Chitinophagales bacterium | reverse complement strand
GTTATAAATTTACTTTCCTGTGTTTTTGTGTGCTGGCGGGAATTTATGCTTATGCCGGGGATAATACAGATACTTTATCCTCATCAGATTATCAATATCAAATGCCAAAGCATTTGGACCCGCTCTATAATGGCCCTCTGCGGTATATTATATTTGGCGTAGTAGTAGCTCTGATACTATATGTTAGTTACCGTTATTTTGAAGCTAATAGGGTTGGTAAAGATATTTTTCATGAGCCCCGATAAGAATTATTACGGTCGGTTACTGGCAGAATATGGAAAATAGAATCTTTGTGCCGGCATGCTTACCGCGCAACCTTTAACCAATTAACCCTTTAACCAATTAACCTTTTAACCCTTTAACCAACCTGCCTGCCGCCTGCCTGCCGGTAGGCAGGTTAACCTTTCAACTAACCATCCTTTTTCCTCGCCTCCATCATGCTCATTTCCTTGGCTTTAGTGAGGAAGTCGGACGCGAAGATGAACGCGTTGAGCCGCTCGTCTTTACTAAAGATAATATCCTGGCTTGAGCCTTCCCACTGTTTATTGCCCTGGTATAAATACACGATATGATCGCCGCTTTCCATTACAGTATTCATATCATGCGTATTGATGATGGTGGTAATATGGTATTCGAGGGTTATCTCTTTTACCAGCTTATCAATTACGAGAGATGTCTGCGGGTCAAGGCCGGAGTTCGGTTCATCGCAGAAAAGGTATTTTGGGTTTTGCACAATAGCCCGTGCAAGCGCTACACGCTTCTTCATGCCACCGCTTATCTCAGCCGGAAATTTCCTGTTTGAGTCTTTAAGGTTCACACGATCCAGCACTTCATTTACCCGTTTCACTTTTTCCCTGTAAGTCATTTTGGTAAACATATCCAGCGGGAACATCACATTGTTTTCCACCGTCTTACTGTCAAACAATGCCCCACCCTGAAACATCATACCTATCTGCTTACGTACTTCTTTTAATTCCTTGTCATTCATTTTGGTAATGTCCCTACCCTCATACAATACTGAGCCTGTATCTACCTGCATAAGGCCTATCATTATCTTCATCAGTACAGTTTTGCCACTGCCACTGGTGCCAATGATCAGGTTGGTCTTGCCGGCTTCCATATTCGCGGAAACATCCTGCAACACCATTTTCCCTTCAAAGCTCTTACCTACATTCTTTACTTCGATCATACCCCAACCCCCCCACATGCGGGACTGCTCCTTATTTTGTAATTGGAAATCGCTCCAATAATATTTTCAATTTATTCAATGCTTACATTCAAATTCAACAGGCGCATTTACATATTTTCACATTATCTCATCTGCACACCTGCCGGTAGGCAGGTTAATTGAGTCATTGAGCCATTTCGCAATTGAGCCATTAAACTTGTAACACCCCCATCTTAAATTCCTTCTCCACCTGCGAATGGTTTGCCGCATTGATACCTTCTGATATTACACACCTTGTTTCAGCAGGATCAATAATCTCATCTACCCACAACCGCGCCGCAGCATAGTATGCCGAAGTTTGGCTATCATAGCGATCCACTATTTCTTTCAGCATCTCCTTTTCTTTTTCAGGGTCTATTATTTCACCCTTAGCTTTCAGTGAGGCTACCTGTATCTGCAATAATGTTTTTGCCGCCTGTTCGCCGCCCATTACGGCGATTTTGGCATTTGGCCATGCATAGATAAAACGCGGGTCATAAGCCTTGCCGCACATGGCATAGTTGCCTGCGCCATAAGAGTTCCCGATGATAAAAGTGATCTTCGGCACTACTGAATTAGCTACAGCATTTACCATTTTTGCGCCATCCTTAATAATACCGGATTGCTCACTGCGGCTGCCTACCATAAATCCGGTAACATCCTGCAGGAATACCAATGGTATTTTCTTCTGGTTGCAATTCATGATAAAGCGCGCGGCTTTATCAGCGCTGTCATTATAGATAACGCCGCCCATCTGCATCTCGCCTTTCCCGCTCTTTACTATTTTGCGCTGGTTGGCAACAAAGCCCACCGCCCAGCCATCCACACGCGCGTAACCACATACTATGGTCTTGCCGTAATCCTCCTTAAACTGGTCGAACTCTGAACCATCCACTATGCACTTGATCAGATCCACCACGTCATACTGTTTATTATTCTGCGGTGATATTAGCCCATATATCTCGTTCACGTCTTTTGCAGGTGCAGCAGGTTTTGCACGGTCATAACCACGGCGGGGCCGCTCGCCAATCTTGTCCATTATGCGCCGCACCTGGTCAAGGCATTCCTGCTCCGTATCAAATTTATAATCGGCAATACCGCTGATCTCGGTATGTGTTTTCGCCCCGCCCAGGGTTTGGATATCCACATCTTCACCTATTGCCGCCTTTACAAGGTAAGGCCCGGCAAGAAAAATAGACCCGTTGCCTTCTACCATCAGCGTTTCATCGCTCATAATAGGCAGATAAGCGCCGCCTGCTACGCAACTACCCATCACGGCAGCTATCTGTGTAATACCCATTGCGCTGATCTGTGCATTATTTCGGAAGATGCGGCCAAAATGTTCTTTGTCAGGGAATATCTCATCCTGCATTGGCAGATAAACCCCTGCGCTATCCACTATGTAGATAACGGGCAAATGATTTTCCATCACTATCTCCTGCATACGCAGGTTCTTCTTTCCGGTGATCGGGAACCATGCGCCTGCTTTCACTGTATTATCATTGGCTACTATTACACATTGCCTGCCGCACACATAGCCGAGCCCGGCTATAGTACCCCCTGCGGGGCATCCGCCATGCTCTTTATACATATCATAACCTGCAAACGCGCCTAACTCGGTAAATACACTGCCTTTATCCACCAGGTATTGTATGCGCTCACGTGGCGTCATCTTGCCCTTTTCACGGGCCTTTTCCATGCTTTTCTTACCACCACCCATGCTTATTACCGCATGACGCTGCTTCATCTGGCTTACCGCCAGCCGCATTGCGTCATCATTTTTATTGAATTCCAGGTTCATAGGGGCAAAAATAGCTTTTAATTGATAATTTTAAGCTATCATTCACCCCCGCATGTAAAGACAAACTCAGACAAAGGGAATACACCTTTAACCTTTTAACCCAATTAACCAATTAACCTTTTAACCTTTTAACCCTTTAACCTTTTAACCTATTAACTTTTTAGCCCTTTAACCAATTAACCTATCTTTGACCCATGTCTGCCCACAAGATCATAATAGCTATCGACGGGTTCTCCTCCTGTGGTAAAAGTACATTGGCTAAAGAGCTGGCTACCAAACTCGGCTATAACTACATTGACAGCGGAGCCATGTATCGCGCCATAACCTTATATTTTCTCCGCAACCAGGTTGACTATAGCGATCCCATCAAAGTGCTTGATGCTATTGCAAATATTAATTTATCCTTTGAATACAACGAGCAGGACCAGCGTTCCGACATTCATCTTAATGACGAAGACGTAGAACCTTATATCAGGGATATGATCGTTTCTGAAAAAGTCAGCGAAATTTCCGCCTTACGCGAGGTGCGGGCATTTGCAGTGGCGCAGCAAAAACGCATGGGGCGCAGGAAGGGAATAATAATGGATGGCAGGGATATAGGAACCACCGTATTCCCGGATGCCGAACTGAAGATATTTATGGCAGCCGACCCGGAAGTGCGTGTAATGAGGCGCTTTAAAGAAATGTACGCAGCCAATCCCCATATAACTATTGAAGAAGTGCGCCATAACCTCGAATTGCGGGATTATATAGACAGTAACCGGGAAGAAAGCCCCATGCACCAGGCCCCCGATGCCATATTACTCGATAACAGCGCGCTTACCCGCGAAGAACAACTGGAAATAGTATTAGAATGGGTGAAAGACAAGGCTACTAACCCCCAACCGCTAACCCCAAACCCCTAAAGGGGCTTCCCCTCATTTTCTCTTTGCCTTTAAGTATCATTAATAAAGCCAGTTCATAATTTTGGAATCGCCTGATTGTTCGTACCCCTTTAGGGCAATGTCATTAAGTTAAGGAAGTCCGAAGGACTTGAATGTGAATAGCCGCCGGTGAAACCGGCGGAAAAAGACGTAAACATCAACCCGCCGCGGCGGGTTGAATGTGGGCTGGGATATACGGTATTCGCTTAACTTAATGACATTCCCCTTTAGGGGTTCAGAGGTTTTACCATTACCTTTGTGCCCTCAAATAAGCATTTTCATGCACACACGTGTTATATTTTGTTTCCTGTCAGTTATTCTCTTGTCATCCTGTGCGCAAACAAGGATCAAAGAACATTCAGAATGGGGAAAATATTTTGAGCAATACGGTATAAAGAACGCCTGCTTCATGCTGCGCGACCACAACCATGAGTCCATACATTACTACAACAAAGAACGCTGCACGCAACGCTTTCTGCCCGCTTCCACTTTCAAAATATTCAACTCGCTTGTAGCATTGGAAACAGCTATTGCCCCAGATGACCAACTCGTCATAAAATGGGATAGCGTACATCGCAACCCGGAATGGGATAAAGACATGAATATGCGTGAAGCATTTAAAGTAAGTAATGTAGGCTATTACCAGGAGATAGCCCGCCGCATAGGTCCCGCCAGGATGCAACATTACCTCGATACCGTAAAATACGGCAATATGAAAATGGCAGGCCGCATTGATAACTTCTGGCTCAATGACTCCCTGCAAATAACCGCCGATGAACAGGTTGGATTTCTAAAAAAACTATACTTTACCGAACTGCCTTTATCGGAACGTTCACAGCGCATTGTGAAGACCATGATGCTGCAGGAACAAACCCCCGGTTATAATCTCTATTACAAAACAGGCACCAGCCATGTAGGTGATAAATACATTTACTGGATAGTAGGCTTTACCGAAAGAATAGAACACGTAAAAGAGCCTAAAGAGTCAATGAACAAAAGTGACTTCCGTTATTATCCCTACTTCTTTGCGCAGAACTTTGAAATGCCTGTATCAGACACAACAAAAGACTGGTTCAAAGTGCGCATAGATATCCTCCATGATATTTTAAAAGATTATGGGGCAATACCAAAGTAATCCCCATCAAACATGCCTGCCCAAACAAAGCCGTCATTTCGCAGAAATCCACTGAGCATCACTACGAAGTTGATAGTAGCACTGATACCGTATGCGGCAGCATTCTATTCCTCTCCACTGATCTCATTCCACAAATCTTTCCATTCAGGGTTTATAGAGTTAATAAGCTCAATTTTTCTCTGCCTGTTCCATTTCTTAGTCTGCTAACCGGGATTTGTATTTCAATTTTGATCTCTGGTCGAAGCGTCCGCTTCGTCCTATCATATACAAGCAGCCTGTCCCGCAAATGCGGTGATCCCGCTTGCTTATAACCCATTAAAAATCCACATCATAATATCACTTTCGCCCTACAAAAAACCCTCAAAAACGCACTTGAACAAAAGTTGAGGCACCAATAACATATACCACCATAAAAATCAATCTCTTATCTCAAAACAGAAATCTATGATAAGCAGCCGGCTGCTTATCATACTACTAAAAATGCAGTATCATAAAAACTCGTTTTTGCAATCTCATCCCTTCATCCAACCTTTGTCCTCGAAAGCCATAGTTTTCTTTGTCCGCCATAGACTTCTTGGCGAGGGAGGTAACGACGGCTTTGTCAATAAACCAAAAAACATGGGTCATTGCGAGCCTGCCTGCCTGCCTGCCCTGCCTACCGGCAGGCAGGCAGGCGGTAGGTAGGGAACAAAGCAACCTCACGTAATATTTACTCTTCAAAAAACCTCTGCGTCCTTTACGAACTTCCTTTGCGCCCTCCGCGTGAAACTTTTTAACACTTAACTCCTCTGCGCCTTCTTTGCGTCTTAGCGGCTTTGCGTGAAACTTTTTTTTAACTCTTTAACAAATTAAACAAAATGAAAACCGAAAAACAACAACAAGCTAGAGACCTCTATTTCCAAACCGACAAAACACAGCAGGAGATCGCCGATATCCTCGATGTCAACCGCCGAACCATCTACCTCTGGATGAAAAATGGCAAATGGGAAGAAATGAAGATAGCCGTCCGTCAGGCGCCTTTTATGATCCTGCAGGATATTCATAATCATATCACCGCTGTCAATGACAAAATACGTGAGCGCGAACCAGGCGACCGTTGTCCTACTATGGAAGAAGTAGAGAAGCTCCGTAAGCTCCTCGGTATGACTAAATTAATAAACAAAAGAAACACCGGTGCGTACATGGAAACTTTTGGAGATCTTATAAAGTTTGCCACTAGTCGGGATCGTGACTTTGCGCGGAAAGTGGCGCTCCTTGTCGAAGAATATGTTAAAGGTCACTTTGGCGACAAACAATTTGACTACAATCATAACTGTAGTGAGAATGTCAGGCGCGTAAATGAAAATCTGGAGAAAATGAAAGAAACAGCAGACCCTGTCATCTTCGCTCCCTCCGCTCCCGAATCCGCTCTCAATCCAAAGGCTGGGGAGGGGCTATCAGACGAAATTCTCGAACGCGAACTCCGTGATTTCATGGGCGATCAGTTTGATGAAAAACTGTTTGCCGAGGCGCTTAACACACCCAACGATAGCAGTTCACTCGACACCTACGTAACATCACCCTCTCCATTTATGGAGAGGGCCGGGGTGAGGTCTGGGATATTTTGCGATAAAAACCTGCCTACCGGACAGGCAGGTGCGACATTTTCCCAACCAACTGAAATACCTAAGAATCAATCTGATACTGTATCTAACCAAAATTCACAGGACATAAAATATCCCATTCCGAATAATTCCGGAAGTGAGACATTTAGCAGCCAACTTCAGGAAATAATGAAGCTACCACTTGCACAGCGGCCATCCCCTTTCCGTGAAGGCAATATCCTCTGGGTAAGTAACATAGATGATGTCGATGAACGATATAATAACTTTGGTCAGCCCTGGGGTGAACGCAAAATGGGGGATGTTATTCGTCGCTACCCCGACATAGACCCCATGCTAAAACGTGCATAAGGGTTGTGCCACACACAAAATATGACCTCAATCATTTTTCACAAGAGTGATTGAAGTTAATTTTGTCTTTTTTCAAACATATATGAATATGGAGATAATGGCCCCGGTGGGTTCGTGGGAAAGTTTGCAGGCTGCTATACAGGCCGGGGCTGATTCTATTTATTTCGGGGTGGAGCATCTGAATATGCGTGTAAAATCGGCAGCATCCCTGACAATGGATGATATTCCCGAGGTAGTTGACAGATGTGCCCAACACGGCATTAAAACCTACCTTACCCTCAACACCACCATGTATGACCATGATAAGCAATTGGTATCCGCTATCATTGCCAAATGCAAAGCTGCGGGAGTTGATGCGATAATTGCTTCAGATTTTGCAGTGATTAATGAATGTAGAAAACAGGGCGTGAACCTGCACATAAGTACCCAGGCTAATGTAACCAATATTGATACCGTTGAGTTTTTTGCCGCTTATGCCGACCTTATTGTTTTGTCGCGCGAGCTAACTCTGACGCAGGTAAAAAATATTGTGCAGGAAATAAAAAGCAGAAACATTCGTGGCCCGAAGAATGATCTGATGCGTATAGAGATATTCGCTCATGGCGCTTTATGTATGGCTGTTTCGGGTAAATGTTACCTCAGCCTTGATTCCAACAATTCATCTGCTAACCGCGGGGCCTGCGTGCAAAACTGCCGCCATAAATACCTCGTTACCGATATTGATAGTAACAAACAATTAGAGATAGACCATGAATATATCATGAGCGCAAAGGATCTCTGTACTATTGACTTTCTCGATAAGATAGCCGAAACAGGCGCTTCTGTGCTCAAAATAGAAGGCCGTGGAAGGTCTGCCGATTATGTTTACACTACGGTAAAATGCTATAAAGAAGCAGTCAGGTCATTGGCAGATGGCACTTATTCACAGCAAAAAGTAACAGAATGGAAATCTGAATTAAGCACTGTATTTAACAGGGGTTTCTGGGATGGCTACTACATGGGCAGGCAGTTAGGTGAGTGGAGTGATACCGATGGTTCGCAGGCGACACGGAAGAAAATATTTCTCGGTAAGGCGGTAAAATATTACCCACGTATCGGAGTAGCGGAATTTACACTTGAGTCCGGAACGCTTTCTGTCGGCGATGAGCTTTTACTGATGGGCCCCGTCACAGGAATTGTATCACAGAAAGCAGAAAGAATACACGTGGATAACGGCCCTGTTGAAAAAGCCGAAAAGGGACGCAACATTGCCATACCTTTCAGTGAAAAGATAAGGCCGGGAGATAAATTGTATAAAATAGTAGCCACAGAATATGCCTAAAATATTGCAACACAGAGCTAAGTGTATTGGGTGTAACCTGTGCTACGAAATATGGCCGGTAAGATGGCGTATATCGCGTGCCGATGGCAAGTGTACCCTCATAGATGGAATTGCAAAAAAAGGGATTTGGCAAGCCATTATATCCGCAGATGAGTTGTCCCAGAACCAAAAAGCAGCCCAGGCCTGCCCGGTGAAAATCATTAGAATAATAAAATAATTATATTATAATAAAATAATAAATTCATTACAATCCCAATCACAAATCCCCAATTTCGCGCCCATTATAAACATTTGTTGTAATTCATAATATGACCTACCTTTGCACCAATCATAAACATGCTGATGAAGAAACTTATACTTTTATTCACCTGTGCATGTATCCCGCTCACGGTAGCGCTTGATAGCTGTCACTCCAGCCATCATGTGGCCTACCGGTCTTCCAAACAGCCAAAGTTTATTGATGATGTATATATAGCGCCCCATAACAAGAGCAATGCTACGGCAAATGCTATAGATCACCGGAAAGCGCCCGAAAAAGCCAGGTCAAATACAAAAGTAAAGGCTAACAATAAAGACCAGGACGCCGGTAAAGAAACCACAATACATATTTCATCTAATAAAGTTAACAAAGTCGCCGAACCTAATGTGGTAAGAAAAAAATACTCGGAAATGCTGGGTGTAAAACCCAAAGAGATCACCAATTTCTCTTTGTACCAGTTCATTGACAAATGGTATGGCACCGACTACCGGCTCGGTGGCCACGATAAGTCGGGCATTGACTGCTCCGGTTTCGCGCAAAAACTCTATGTTGAGGTATATGGCATTGATCTCTTGCGTACCGCAACTGAACAATTCAGTAATTGCAAGCGAATTAAACGTACCAGGGATGCAGAAGAAGGTGATCTTGTATTCTTTCATGTACGTGGCAGACGCATCTCTCACGTAGGCGTTTACCTTGCCAATGATTACTTCGTTCACGCCTCAACTTCCAATGGCGTTATCATCAGCAACCTGAATGAAGAGTACTGGCATAAATGCTATGCCGGCTGCGGCAGGGTCCCCAGGGGAGGGTGATCAAATC
>JBIOGX010000070.1:0-9635 GCA_044448445.1 Chitinophagales bacterium | reverse complement strand
GCCGGAACTCCGCAGCCATTATCATAAGTGATTACAGAAGTGCCTCCGAATCCGGGTAATCCGACTCCGGTTACAATACCCGTAGCTGACCCAA
Organism: Chitinophagales bacterium; assembly: GCA_044448445.1. Classification (GTDB taxonomy): domain Bacteria; phylum Bacteroidota; class Bacteroidia; order Chitinophagales; family Chitinophagaceae; genus Nemorincola. The sequence goes on along the minus strand of JBIOGX010000070.1, from coordinate 9,541 downwards.
TTGTGGCAACAAAAGTATTACTGCTGGTCCAAGTGCCGCCTGCATAATCACTTAAAGGAGTGGTAGCGTTTATACATACCGTCGTATTGCCGGTAATAACTGATGGCGGAGCGTTTATCGTAATCGTAGTAGTCACGGCAGCGCCACAGCCATTTGAATACGTAACAACCGTTACGGATGAAGTGCCGAGCGCGATAGAACCACTGGTAACTACGCCGGTTAACGATCCTATTGAAGCCACTGCAGAGTTGCTGCTGCTCCAGGTGCCGCCGCCTGACGGATCACTAAGTGTTATGGTTATTCCTCCCGAACACATACTGGTCGGGCCGGTTATAGCCACCGGCGGGGCAAATACGGTAACTGTGGTAGTCGCAGCCGCGCCGCAACCATTTAAGTAAGTAATAATTGTGGTTCCTGTTCCGGCTGTGCCGCTGATTACAATACCTCCGCCCGGGCCGGGACCAGGGGTAACAGTGGCAATAACAGAATTACTGCTGGTCCAGGTACCGCCGCCTGCTGAATTACTTAAGGTCGTTACTGCTCCTCCTGTACATAGCCTCGTATTGCCGGTTATAGGGCCCGGAGGTCCATAAACCGTGATTACGGTCGTTACACTTCCGCAAGACGTTGTATAGGTAATGGTTGTCGTACCTACACCTACGCTTGTCACAAGGCCGCCCACGGGTCCTAATGTAACAGTGACAACTCCCGTATTACTGCTGGTCCAGGTACCGCCTGGGGTAGCATCAGCGAGTGTAACCGTGGCTCCTCCAGAACATAAAAAAACGGGAGTACCGGTTATTGGTGCAAGCAATGGATTGACCGTTACAATTGTACTAACTGAACCGCAACCCGTTGCCGTTGTATAAGTAATGGTTGTCGTACCGCCAACGGTGCCTACACTCGTTACAAGGCCACCCACGGGCCCTAATGTAACAGTGGCAACATTCGTATTACTGCTGGTCCAAGTACCGCCTGGTGTCGCATCAGCCAGTGTCGTTGTCGCTCCACCTGCGCATATTGTTGTAATGCCCGTTATGGGTACAGGCAATGGATTAACCGTTACGATGGTAGTAATTGAGCCACAACCCGTTGCTGTTGTATAAGTAATGGTTGTCGTACCGCCAACGGTGCCTACGCTTGTTACAAATCCGCCTACGGGTCCTAATGTAACAGTGGCAACATTCGTATTACTGCTGGTCCAGGTACCGCCTGGTGTCGCATCAGCCAGTGTCGTTGTCGCTCCACCTGCGCATATTGTTGTAATGCCGGTTATGGCTGCAGGCAATGGATTGACCGTTACTATTTTAGTAACTGAGCCACAAGCCGTTGTATAGGTAATGGTTGTCGTACCGCCAACGGTGCCTACGCTCGTTACAAGGCCGCCCACGGGTCCTAATGTAACAGTGGCAACACCCGTATTACTGCTGGTCCAGGTACCGCCTGCAGTCGCATCAGCGAGTGTCGTTGTGGCGCCACCTGCGCAAATAGTAGTAGTGCCGGTTATAGGGCCGGGAGGGCCAACAACAGTAACTACTGTAGAGACGCTTCCGCAAGTCGTATTATAAGTAATGGTTGTCGTACCGCCAACGGCGCCTACGCTCGTTACAAGTCCGCCCACGGGGCCTAATGTAACAGTGGCGACACCGGTATTACTGCTGGTCCAGGTACCGCCTGCAACCGCATCAGCGAGTGTCGTTGTTGCGCCACCGGAACAAATAGTAGTTGAGCCGGTAATAGCAGTAGGTAAGGGGGGTACAGTAATTATGACTGAAGTAGTGCAGCCGCCAACTGAATAAGTGATCATTGTCGTGCCGCCTGTTGTAAAAGTCGGAACTCCGCTAACTGTTGCGGTTCCGGAAGGCCCGGGGGTTACTGTTGCTACTCCTGTGTTGCTGCTGGTCCATACACCGCCCGCTGTAGCATCAACTAATGTTATGGTTGACCCTGGGCAAACTGTAGTAGGCCCGGTTATAGCAGGAGGCGTCGTGCAAGTTACTGTGATGGATACACTACCGCAGCCCGAACTGTTATAGCCGCGGGTATGTGTAACCGATGTTGCAAGAACGGGGTCGGTATAAGATGAACCACCACCACCGCCACTCCAACATCCGCCGCCGCCGCCATAATAGCCGCTGCCGCCGCCGCCGCTTGCTCCGCCATTGCCGCCAATGCCGCCAAATCCCAGGCCCCCGGCTCCACCGGCTCCATAACCTGGGAAGGCCGTGCCGCCGCCGCCGCCGGCAGCGGGGGTGCCACCACGGCCAGCATGTTGACAGGCAACAGATGCGGTACCCGCATTATTGGATCCATATCCACATTCACCTGTTGTACCACCACCATCTCCTCCCCTGTCATAATCAGCAAGACCGCTGCCCCAATAATAAACAAAATTTCCTCCGGCTCCTCCTCCTCCGGCTGCCACTATTACACGATTACCTAATGCTACACCGCCTATACGAATATCAGATGCGCCGCCGCCTCCTCCGCCGCAGATGTTGGGTGTTAGAAGGGCAGTCGGAGAATAGACACCGGTGCCGCCGCCATTAAATCCCCCTGCCCCGGTGCCACCGGAAACACCTGTTGACCCGGCCCCGCCTACATAAATATTTAAAACCGTCCCCGGTGTTACTGCCAAAGTCGCCCGTACACGAGCGCCATAACCACCTCTGTCAGCAGCATTGATCCACGCAAAAAGCCACCAGCTAAAATAAGGAGCCGATCCATAAGAATTTTGCCCGCCCGTGCCGCCCCACATATCAACCGTGATACTCGTTATACCTGCCGGAACTGTCCACGTAGTAGTAGTGGTGGGGCATGTCCAGGTATAAGTTGTCTGAGCGGTAGCGCACGAATGCAACCCAAATAAAACAACTAAAAAGAGTGTAATAAATTTGCGCATTTTTTTTATTCTTCAGAGGTTAACAATATTATACCTTCATTTTTTATCAGTAATTCCTTTATTTTTTACGCCATCTGTAATAACTTAATTCAATCAATCCAAATATAACACTATTTTAATTAATTATTATCATTTTTTAAAAAAAATATTATTCAACAACCAACTAACATGAAATAATAAATAATATTTATATTTCTCAAAATTTAATTCCTCCTTTTAATAAAAGACACATACATCCGAATAAAAGTTGGGTAAATCTTTAATTTTCAGTTTATTTTTAGAAATAGTTCAAATCGGGCGCGGCCAACATAATCGTTCCTTAGCAATATTTCTTCAAATCTTTGCCTGAAATAATGAACTTGCAGCGTAATAGGATAAATTTATTTTTGAATTTCAATAACATTTACTTTTGAATTTTTAACTTTTCAATATGCTAACTAAAAAAACACTGCTGGTAGCTGCACTCTGCGCAGGAATGATTTTCATGCAAAGTTTTGTACAAAAACATGATGAGGATGAAAAACCCACCAACCTCAAAATCTTACCAAAAGATATTTCAGGCAAAGAATTGCACAAGATCATGAAAGGTTATTCTATATCGCTTGGCGTCAGGTGCAATTTCTGCCATGTTGCCGAACAGGTGGAAGGACAGGAACATCCTAAATTTGATTTTGCATCCGACAATAAACCCGAAAAGAAAATTGCACGCGATATGATGATCATGGTAAATGCCATCAATAACAATTACCTCGGCAAGATAATCGGCGGCGACCATACCCTCGAACAAATAACATGCGTTACCTGTCACATGGGAAAGAAAACACCCGTCATAACTATAGATTCACTATCCAAAAAAACAGATTCACTATCCAAAAAGTAAGCCGGGACTCTCCAGCCTCCAAAGGAGCGGAGCGCCTGCAGGCAGGTTTGTGCCCGCCGCAGCGGATTGCACTAATTTAACGCGAGTTCGGCAGTTAAGCAATTGGATTTTATATAATTGTGTTGTGTTTATTCGAGGGTAGATTTGACAACTTTGGCAAAGTTGTCAAATCTTATGGATGCGGCAACCAAATAAAAGTGTTTGCAGGTATTTTATACCAGTTAGACATTGAAATCACCTATAGCCCCTGGTTTTAACCAGGGGTCTGGAAACAAGGTAATGAGTATAACCGTTTTAACGGTTTAAATTTCATACGGTGTGTTTTTAAAGTCGATTTGGTATTACACTTCTATAAGCATCAAACTCACGTTAATTTATCCCGCGGGAAGTATAAATGGCGCTGTTTAAAAATGTTTGTAATTTCGTCGGAAGGATATTTTCTTAAAAAAACCACACAACAACATCATGAACAAAATACTTACTGCATCAACATGCCTTTGCTTTTCAATATTTCTCTTTACCGGCTGCATCGTATCTAAAAAGAAATACCTGGCGGAAACAGCAAGGGCTGACAAGGAGCATAATGAGAAAGTGGACCTGAATAATCGCTTATCGCAGCAGATAGCGCTTAACAACAGGCTGAATGGTAATATTAAAGACCTGAAAAACGACAATGCGAATCTAAACAGTACAATTGCCATCCTGAGAGATAGTGTAAAAATACTTGAAGGCAACATCCATGAAGGGGAAAGCAGGATACATGACCTGAAAAATAAGATCAGCTTATTAGGAAACCAGAACCAGGATGCCAATGAGCAACTGAACATGACTAAGGCGGAGATAGCAGCCCAACGCAAACACCTCGAACAGTTACAGTCGTTTATAGACCAGCAGCAGGCCGCAACTGAAGCATTGAGAAAGAAGATCGCGGACGCGTTGGTAGGGTTTAACAGCAATGAGCTTACGATCACTATGAAGAATGGCAGGGTCTATATCAGTATGCAGGAAGGCTTGCTATTCCCATCAGGCAGCGCTGTGGTGAATCCAAAGGGTAAAGAAGCGCTTTCAAAAGTGGCGAGTGTGCTGAATACCGGTAAGGATGTAAATATTGATATTGAAGGGCATACCGACAGCCTGCCGATACATACTAAGATGTATGAAGACAACTGGTCGCTAAGCACTGCACGCGCTACATCTATAGCTCATGTACTAATAGATGAGTACCATGTAACTCCCGCCAGGCTGGTAGCGAGCGGCCGCAGCGAGTACGACCCTGTTGCTACCAACAGCACGCCTGAAGGCCGTGCGCTAAACCGCCGTACAGAAATCATTCTGGAACCCAAGCTGGATGAACTGATGCAGTTGATGAACAAACCGGCGCATAAGTGAGTTAATAGGTTAAAAAGTTAATTGGTTAACCTGCCTACCGGCAGGTTGGTTAATCGTGGGGTGTTGTTATTATAAAGTTTTGCACAGAGAGTTGGAAGTTATCCCCAAATCGGGATGACTTCTTTTTTTTATGCTGTATAAACTGAATGGCTTCTCGGAATTATGAGTAAATTTATAGTAACAATTACGGGTATGAAACCAAAAACACGAGTCATTCTATATTTTCTTTCCGGCTTATTTTTAGGAGTTCTTATAGTAACAGGGATAGCGTTAAAAAAGATTGACGCCGCTGCAACCGCCATAGAAGTAAGCGCTGAGGGCCGTCCGCAATATAAATGGTATGCACCCCAATTGCCTTCAGCATTAGATTTTTGTGGGGAGATAGTGCCTCTTGACCGTTGGGATGTACGCGAAAAATTAGACAGGGAACTACTCGTTAATGCTTACCTGCATGGTAGCCAGCTGTATATTTTAAAACTGGCGGGGCGTTACTTTCCCGTGATCGAAGAAAGACTGAAAGCCAATGGCGTACCCGATGATTTTAAGTATGTATGTATCGCGGAAAGCTCATTGCAGCAAAATGCTTTATCGCCGGTTGGCGCTGCAAGTTTCTGGCAGTTCATGAAAGACACCGGCCCGCACTATGGCCTCGAGATAAATGATGAAGTAGATGAACGGTTCAATGTGGTCAAGGCAACAGATGCGGCCTGTCGTTATTTTAAAGAGTCATACACCAAATTCGGAACATGGACGGCTGCAGCAGCTTCATACAATTGCGGGCAGGCAGGCTTTTCCAACCAGTGTGATTTCCAGGAGTGTAAGAATTATTATGACATGATCTTCCCGGACGAAACTAACCGCTATGTATATCGTATCCTCGCGCTAAAGTATTTATTGTCGCACGCCAGGAGTTTCGGACTGATTATAGAACCGTATGACGAATACAAGCCGTTAAAATCGAGAACTGTAGTTGTTGATAAGACCATTGATAACCTGGCAACTTTCGCAAAAGATAATAACAGCACCTACAAGATGCTCAAGATATATAATCCGTGGCTGCGGGCGCATAAGCTGACTGTAAAGAATGGGAAGAGTTATGAGATAGCGTTTCCAAACTGAAAACCCCTGTCCCCTAACCTGCCTGCCGGCAGGCAGGAGGGGGACCATGAATTGAGCTAAAGTTTGTAATTTGAGATGAGAATATGAGATAGACGTTTTTATTTTAGTCGTTATAATGCAAAATAAAAGAACGCCCTTTTAGGGTTTTGGAGTTTATGTCAGATAAAAAGCGAAGCCCCTTTAGGGGTTTGGGGTTAATTGTTGTCATTTTATTGGTCTATATTTTAGATCATCCCATTGGCAGCGCTCCTGCTATTGGCAGGCTGTTAGACCCTATAAATGGTTGTTGGGCTAATGCTGAACCTGTAGATGAAGATTTTAATGCAGCCCATAAATTCCCGGGTTTACAACATGGAGCCTCTGTATGGTTTGATGAGCAAATGGTGCCGCATATTCATGCTGCCAATGACCATGACTTGTATTTCATAGAAGGTTATATACATGCGTATTTTCGTTTGTGGCAAATGGACCTTGAAACACGCGCGGCGGGTGGAAGGGTGAGTGAAGTGATAGGAGAGAAAACATTGAGTTATGACCGTAAGCAGCGGCGTAAGGGAATGGTGTATGCCGCTGAAAATTCTCTGAGAGCAATGGAAGCTGATCCACGCTCTAAACAAATGCTGGACGCTTATACTGAGGGTATTAATCTTTACATCAGTTCACTGGGCTACAGAGACTACCCGCTGGAATATAAGCTGATGGGCTTTGCACCTGAAAAATGGACTAATCTAAAAAGTGCGTTGCTGCTTAAATACATGGCAGATGACCTGACCGGTAAAACCGATGACATAGGTCTTACTTATTTGCGGGATGTATTGCCTAAGGCGGAATTTGATTTGTTGTTTCCATTGAAAATTGAAGGAAGTACGCCTGTGATACCAAGAGGTACCGTATTTGATAAGCCTTCATTATCTATACCTGTCGCACCGCCGGATAGCGCCGCTTTCCCTCACTTCAAGACAACTGACTTTGAAGAAAAGAAAGAAGATGGAAAGGGAAGTAATAACTGGGCTATCAGTGGCGCCCGCACTGCAAGTGGCGCAACTATACTTTGTGATGACCCGCACCTCGGCCTTAACCTGCCATCGCTATGGTTTGAGGTGCAGTTACAAACGCCCGATATGAATGTGTTTGGGGCTTCGCTTCCCGGTGCGCCCGGGGTGATCATTGGCTTTAACGATAGCCTTTCCTGGGGAGTAACCAATAACTACCGCGATGTTAAAGACTATTATTTAATAAAGCCTGTTGCGGGTAATAAGAATAAATATTGGTTTGCCGGTAAGGAACTTGATTTCACAAAAAGGATAGAGCATATTTTGGTTAAAGGTAAAAAGGAAGTTATTGATACCATTGACTATACCATACACGGCCCTGTTACATACCCCGAACAAAATGCGAAAGACGGTGGCCTTAAAAAACCGCTTGCTATGTGCTGGATGGCGCACCGTGCGACTAATGAACTGTTAGCAGTTTACCTGTTTAACAGGGCGAAAAATTACAATCAATTTGTTGACGCGATTATGAATTTTCAATGCCCGGCACAAAACTTTGTATATGCTGACAGGACAGGGAATATAGCGCTATGGGGGCAGGGGCAGTTTGTAAATAAATGGAAGGAACAGGGCAGGTTTGTGATGGATGGCTCAGACAGCGCAACACTATGGAAAGAGTTGATACCGATGCGTGAGAACCCGCACGTACTTAATCCCGGACAAGGGTTTGTAAGCTCTGCAAACCAGTCTGTGACAGACGATTCGTATCCTTATTGGTACAATGGTGATTTTATAGAGTTACGTGCATGGCGCATCAACCAGTTATTAGGCGGTATGCAAAAAGCAACGGTGCAGGATATGTTTACTATGCAGAATGAAACGTATTCTTTTCTTGCTGCGAATACGTTGCCCATTTTGCTCAATTATATATCTTCTGAATTTCCAAAAGGAGATAAGTATATAGATTCACTAAAGAAGTGGGATTATAATTTGTCTGTTGAAAGCGAAGCGGCTACTGTGTTCCAGGTATGGTGGAGTTACTTTTACAGGGATATTTGGAATACAAGCCTTGGTACTGCAGTTCCGTATGGGTTACAGCCATTACAGGAAAGGACGATGCAATTATTTAAATCAGATATTGATCCTGCAAAAGGTGTCCCAAATAGTGGATATTATGCGGCATTAGTAAAGCAGAGTTATAAAGAAGCGACAGACAGCCTTAAAAAATTAGAAAAGACTGTTGGGACAGAATGGTATAAAGTAAAGAACACCACAGTTACCCACTTGGCAAAATTACCTGCTTTCAGTTTTGATCATTTGAAAATAGGTGGGTGGGGAAATACAATCAATGCCGCGAAAGGCGACCATGGCCCATCGTGGCGGATGGTGGTGCAGATGGGCAAGGAGATAGAGGCTTATGGAGTTTATCCCGGCGGGCAGTCAGGTAATCCGGGGAGTAAGTATTATGCAGACTTTTTGCAACATTGGGTGGATGGGAAGTATTACAGGCTGTTGTTTTTGCCGAATACGCATAAACAAAATGATAACAGGATAAAATATACGTGGGTGGTTGATTAGGTTAATTGGTTAAAAAGTTAATTGGTTAATTGTGTTTCGACAGCATAAAATGAAGTGTATGTAATTGCTTTGTCGTGGGGTAGATTTGACAACTTTTTAAAAGTTGTCAAATCTGAGCGACGCAATACAATTCCCATAATATCCTTTGCAAGCAAAAAGTTGGAATGACAAAAAATATTTAGATCATGAGGTTTATTATTGCAGTGATATTGATAGTAATTTTGTCGGCGGTGGCAGAGTACTACCTGCCGTGGTGGACAATAGCTGTAGTGTGTTTTATTGTATCGTTTTTTGCAGGGCTTAGGCCGAGGATGTCATTTCTCATGGGATTTTTGGGTATTGCCATTTTTTGGTTTGGGGCTGCTATGATGCATGATGTTGTTAACGCACATATTCTTTCGCAAAAGATGGCTGTACTGTTCCATCTTCCTAATTATGGGTTGTTTATAGGTGTTACTGTGCTGATTGGAGGATTGGTTGGGGGATTGTCGGCATGGGCTGCGTCCTTGTTTCGCACAGGGCAGACACGTGGGTCTGCCCCAGGGCAAACGCATCTAAATTCGTATGATAATTAAAAATGTGGGATATTTGCAAAACCATTTAATATGGACTCTCCCATTGATTTCTTCGATTCACTTCCTGACCCACGCATTGACCGGACCCGACTACATGAACTAAAAG
>JBIOGX010000069.1:0-9705 GCA_044448445.1 Chitinophagales bacterium | reverse complement strand
ATCTTAATTAATGAATATCCTCAAGGTCATAACCAATTAATTATGATGTCAATCAAAAATAACCATGCTTTAATAGCCGGCTTGTTCCTGTCACTTGCCTATTGTGGCAATTCTTCTGCGCAGGTTTGCCATAATTTATACCCTTCCCCTGAGATCGCAACTTATGATAACAATGGACATGACCTGAAAGGATTTATTCTCAGCAATAAAAAAGATTTTTTATTCAAAGGGAGTAAGGTAAATGAATACTCGAAAAATACATGGGGTTACATGCAGATCAAAAATGCAAGAGTTCCTTCTATAGATAATAACAAATCAAAGGAGAATGAGAATTACCATAAGCTCAACTATTCAGAATACATTGACGTCACCTTAGCAATGTATAAAACAAAGGATGGCGCTCAGTCCACCTGGTGGGCACGGCAATGTAATTCACCCAAAGGGCCGTTAGTAGATATGGTGGTGGATGCACATGGTTTGCTCGATATGGATTATGTACGGTATGGTAATATTATGAGCGATATCCAAACCAAAAAATTTACCATAGTAGAATATTCCGGCGACACTTATAATCATAAGGACTATGATGATTTGCTAAAGAACTATTTTTTAATTGAAAACGGAATAATATTGGATATGAATGATTATGGAACGATCATAGATTACTATAATAATTTTTTGTCTAAATTCTCTTCCATCGAGGACCCGCTGCTGGAGTACAAGTCATTCATTACCTTTTTTGAAACCCCCAAAGCAAGGTATGCAGGCTACTTCAATGTAGTTAATTCCAAACTTGCCGGGAAACTTGAGGTTGTTGATATTAAATACGACCGTGATAAAGAAGTATTTGTTGCCCAGGCTTTTAAAAAAGTAACGGGTAGTGTTGTTTACGTTTATGGCGATAAAACTTTTGCCCTTGATAAAGAAATAAACACTTATGCCCGTGAGCATCATATTAAAGTCATCCGCAGAAAAACCACAACGGATAAAGAGTTTAATAAGGATATCAACGCTCACCAGGGCAAATCGTTCTGATTATAAATTCTTTATTGGGACAAATAGTTTTCAATTGCGCCTAATCTGCCACAAGATTTTTCAACTTACTATTACACACTACTACAGCTACTTTTTAAAGTCCCTTATTATAAAGCCAAAAATTCATTCAAACCCGCTCCCATCCTTTCCCTACTCAAACCAGGTACTGTCATCCTTTGCGACTTTACACGGTAAAAAATAAAAAGAGGAGCGCCGCCCCTCTACTATCTACTAATTACCCAATTAACCTATTAACCCTGCTCCTTCATCTTCACCATAGTAAGGATAGTAGCTATGGCCACAGTTTCCCCGGTTTCATCATAGACGTCAACGAGCCATTTTACGATGCCCTTGGCTACGTCTTCGGGGGTGCGTTTTTCCTGGGCAGTTTTTTCTTTTACAGTGAGGCGCACGCCTATGGTCATGCCGGGATAAACAGGCTTGGTAAATCGGCACTCATCAATGCCGTAATTGAGCAGTACAGGGCCTTTCTTAGCATCAACAAACAGACCAGCGGCCTTGGAGAGTATAAAATACCCATGGGCCACACGGCCGGTAAAGATAGTGCCTTCAAGAGCCGTAGCGTCCGTATGGGCGTAAAAGTTGTCGCCGCTCACGTTTGCAAAGTTGCTGATGTCGGCCTCGGTGACGGTATGTTTTGCAGTCACCAGCGTTTCGCCTATCTCCAGTTCCTCGAAGTGTTTTTTGAAGGGGTGTATGTCTGTTTCGTGTTGCCTGCCACCCTGCTGATAAACATTGGTGATGCGGGTAATGGTAGTGGGTGAACCCTGTATTGCCGTGCGCTGCAGGTAGTGCAGTACGCCGCGTTTGCCGCCCATTTCCTCTCCCCCGCCCGCCCTGCCGGGGCCGCCATGCACCAGCATAGGCATTGGCGAGCCGTGGCCGGTGCTTTCTTTGGCGCAGTCGGCATTGAGCACCAGTATGCGGCCATGCATGCTTGCAGCGCCGAGGACAATTTCTTTGGCTATGTTATCGTCGGCTGTAACCACAGACGCCACCAGGGATCCCTTGCCCATCCTTGCAAGCTCAATGGCCTCATCTACATCGTTATACGGCATGATGGTGGACACCGGCCCGAAGGCTTCTATGCTGTGGCAATCGGTTTTATGAAATGGATCCGTATTCAGGAATATGAGCGGTGGCAGGAAGGCGCCCTTTTCTTTATCCGCTCCTATCACCTCAAAGTGTTCCATGTCGCCTATGACAATCTGCTGCGACTTTGCAAGCTGCTGCACTTTCTCACGCACTTCATTGCGCTGCGAGATGCCTGCGAGTGGTCCCATGCGCACTTCTTTTATAGACGGATCACCGATGGTAGTGGTGGCAAAGCGCTTACCCAGCGCTATCTGCACATCTTCCACATGATGCGCAGGCACTATGATACGGCGTATGGCAGTACATTTCTGCCCGGCCTTGGTAGTTACTTCACGCACTACCTCTTTAATGAAGATGTCGAACTCCGGCATGCCGGGATGCACATCCGGCGCGAGTATGCAGCAGTTGAGCGAGTCAGCCTCCATGTTAAACGGCACTGCCTCTGATAATATTCGCGGGTGCGATTTCAGCATCCTTCCCGTTGATGCAGAACCAGTGAAGGTTACGACGTCCTGCGTTTCTATATGGTCTAATATGCCGCTTGCAGAGCCGCAGATCAGTTGCAGCGACCCCTCAGGAAATATTCCCGACTTGATAATTTCTTCAAAGACCGCCTCGGTGAGATAAGAAGTAAGAGTAGCTGGCTTCACAATGGCGGGCACGCCTGCAAGCAGGTTCACCGCTATCTTCTCCAGCATACCCCACACGGGGAAGTTGAATGCGTTGATGTGTATGGCTACCCCCTCGCGCGGCACCATAATATGCTGGCCTATAAAGGTGTTATTTTTAGAGAGTTTGGCGGTATCGCCGTCCACATAAAAACGCTCATCTGGGAACTGGCGGCGCAGGCTGGCATTGGCAAACAGGTTTCCTATACCGCCTTCTATATCCACCCATGAGTCATTACGGGTAGCGCCGGTATTGGCGCTCACCTCATAAAAGTATTCTTTACGCTCCATCAGGTACATGGCCAGCGCCTTCAGCATACGGCCACGCTCCTGGAAGGTAAGCTTACGAAGCGCAGTGCCACCCACCTTGCGGGCATATTGCATCATATCGCCAAAATCGAGGCCATCGCTGCTGGCGCTGTATATGGCTTCTCCGGTTATGGCATTGTGCAGGGTTTCTCCCGCTTTCGCGCCCTTCACCCACTTGCCCTCAGCATAGTTCTTCAGTTGTGTCAGTGACATAAGTAAAAAATCAAAAGTAAAAATTCAAAAAAGTATTATCAATAAATAAACAGCTTGCAGGGTATGCAATTTAGAATATTTAGACGGGTATTGATAAAGGTATATACCTATAAATACATAGGAAATGAAAATATTGTATTAACTTTAATAAAGATAAAAGGCAACTCCTATGAAACGCTCCTTTCTTATCACATTATTTACCGTTTTGAGCATCTCATCTTTTGGACAAAAGATAAGGTTTACCGATAGTACGAATACATGGAATGTATTTCAAGACGGATATAACGGCAATTCTTCGCATTACTTATACTACACTAATGATACAACTGTAAATTCATTGAGTTATAGAAAACTAAATGAATATGCTGGCACCTCCATACCCGGATCAGCATTTATTGGATGCATGCCATGCTTAATAAGAGAGGATACAATAATTAAAAAGGTGTTTATAAAAAAAACACATAATTATGATAGTACAGAACTAGTATTGATAGATTATAACTTGATAGTTGGCGATACATTAAAAGGCAATAATACTTCAATGTTTAAAGTAACAAGTATTGATTCTACTAGCATAAATAGCCATTGGTACAAAGTATGGCATTTTAATCTTGATAATAATTACCCTTCATCAGGAAATAAATACACAATTATTGAAGGAATAGGTTGCCTTTCAGCACCATGGTTTCCAGTTGACACGGCAGCTACTTTTGAAAACCAATTTATACTTACTTGCTTTTCTAACAACGGTATGACTCCTGTTGTTTCACCTGTAGTTAATACCTTTTTTAATAACACTACCAGTTGTACAATAGCTGTTGATCAGCTATCACAAAAGATCCAAAATACAACACTCTTTCCTAACCCCATTAATGAAACTAGCAAAATAATAATCCCATACACTATTTCCTCAGGCACTTTTACAATTATAAACGACATAGGCCAAACAGTGATCAACACAGCCTTTCAGAATAAAGAAGAAGTATTGATAGGTGATAAGATAAAAGTGCCCGGCATTTATTATTACCGCGTAACAGATACTAAAAGCGGGAAAGTATTTTCGGGAAAGTTTGTGTATCAATAGTTCACCCCAAACTGCCTCAGATGATGCGTAGCATGTTTGTATAGTAACTGCACCTGCTGTTCAAAACCAAGATCGCCAAAGAAGGGGTTGGCAGTTATTTTACCCGCATCCTTTTCATGCACTGCAAAGAAGTAGTCTATCTCTGTTTGCAGTTCATTTATGGCATCCTGCAATGTAGCATGCTTTACCGGTGCAGGGGTGTCAGGCATAAGCACATTGGGTGTGTTCTCAGGGAAAGGTTTTTCACTCGCGAGGAATCCCTGCATACGGGGTAGTTTATCCTCCGGAGTTACTACTTGCATCGGTGTTTTGCCGCTGGCTATGCGCACATAGTCGCTTATATGCTCTATCATCTGCTGCACATTCATCTTACCCCATTTGCGGGGAGCATCAGCATCAAGCCGCGACAGCGCTTTTAGGTATTCGTAACGAAGGAAATTTGCTTTTTGTTCAATGTTTTCCATAGAGTCAAAGAAAACTGTGTTGTTAAAATTTAACTACTAAGTGAAGATGTCAAATGCGCTTATTAATCCAAATCCCTAATCCCAAACCTGCCTGCCGGCAGGCAGGTTCCTAATTCCACACCTTACAGCAGTTGCTTTATCAGCGAATCCTGCGTTATACCTTCAGCCTCTGCCTTGTAATTCCTGAGCACACGATGACGCAATACAGGCATAGCCATAGCGCGCACATCCTCTATATCAGGCGAATACTTGCCGGAGAGCAATGCATGGCACTTGGCGCCAAGTATCAGGTACTGCGATGCGCGCGGGCCTGCGCCATAAGCTACATATTGCGTGGCAACAGGCGCTACATTAATTGATCCGGGGCGCGTTTTCTGCACAAGGCCTACTGCATATTCCAATACATTATCAGGTACAGGCACACGCCTTACCAAGTCCTGGAAATATAAAATGTCTGCACCGGTCATCACTATGCTGAGTTCCGGCACTGATGCACCGGTAGTATTGCGCACAATCATTACCTCTTCCGCAAAGCTGGGGTAGTCGAGCGTGATCTGGAACATAAAACGGTCAAGCTGCGCTTCCGGCAGCGGGTAAGTGCCTTCCTGCTCTATTGGGTTTTGTGTAGCCAGCACAAAAAATGGTGATGGCAGTTTATACAAGACGCCTCCGGTAGTTACATTACGTTCCTGCATAGCCTCCAGCAGCGCCGCCTGTGTTTTGGGCGGTGTACGGTTTATTTCATCCGCAAGGATGATATTGGCAAATATCGGCCCCTTTATGAACTGGAATTGCCGTTGTTCATTAAGTATCTCCGCCCCGATTATATCGCCTGGCATAAGGTCAGGGGTAAACTGTATGCGCTTAAAGGAAAGGTCGAGCACATCTGCCACTGTCTTTACCAATAATGTTTTAGCCAGCCCGGGTACGCCCACCAGCAGGCTATGGCCATTGCATAAAATAGAGATAATCAGCTTTTCCACAACATCTTCCTGGCCTACTATTACCTTAGCTATTGCTTTTCTTATAGAAGTTGTTTGTTCCCTGAGCGCGTCAGCAGCCTCTATATCCGAAGTGTATGAATGCATTGTTTTTTATACTTTGTTGCTATTAAATGTGGAAGTTCCATTATTTTGTGTAAACTAACAAATTCTTATTTATCGTGGATATAACAATAAGGCATGCACAGCGCCAGGTGGACGAGTGGATACACACCGTAGGCGTACGCTATTTCAATGAGCTGACTAACTTAGGTATCCTTATGGAAGAAGTGGGCGAACTGTCCCGCATCATGGTTCGGAAATATGGCGAACAGTCCTGTAAAGAGAGTGATAAACACAAAGATATAGCTGATGAAATGGCTGATGTATTATGGGTGCTTATGTGCCTTGCCAACCAAACCGGCGTTGACCTGACTGATGCACTAACAAAGAATTTTGAGAAAAAGAATATAAGAGATGCCAACAGGCATAAAGATAATGAGAAGCTGAAGTAAATTGCTCAATAGCTTAATGCTCAATTGGGAACTCAACTAAATTGAGGATGCCCCCGCTGCTGGCGGGGGCATCCTCAATAGTGTAACTTTTAATAATTATTGCATTTTCACAAACCTGTCTGTTTTCAGCAATGTGTTGTTTTCATCATAGATCATGATCATATACACACCATCAGCAAGCTGCCCAACATTAATGCTTATTGCTTCCCTGCGCTCAATCAACATTCTGCCATCAGGACTAAGAACAGATACGAATACCTTTCCGGGAGCATCAATATATAATATTGAAGTAACAGGATTAGGGTAAATTCTTATCTCTTTAGCCGTATGCTGTATAGCTATACCAACAGTACTAAGAGTGAATGTAGCCGTATCATGGCATCCGTTAACATCTGATACCACCACCTTATATACTCCGTTACCCCTACCTGTAATTAAGCTGCCGGTAGCGCCGGGTATCGCGTTACCATTAAAAAACCATTGGTATGTAGTAAATGAGCCGGTGTACAATTGGTTCAAAATAGAATCATATACAATAACCGGAGCCGGTGGCGCTATAATATTGGTGCCGGCCAGTGTCAATTCGCACGTACCATTACCGATGATGACTTCATAGACGCCGGCAGTAGTAGCTGTATAGCTTGAACTGGTAGCCCCGGAAATATTAGTACCGTTATCTAACCACTGATAAGAGGATGGGCCGCCGCCTGATGAAACCACACTCAGGTTGACAGGATTACCACCGCAAAGAGTACCTGAACCTATAGGCAGTATTGCACTTGCCGGCATAGTATCACCAACAGGAAGCAGGTACAATGTTGACGTTGAACAACCGAACCCGTTAGTAACAGTATAGGCTATAGTGGTGGCCCCGGAGTCCACACCGGTAACAACACCTGAACTATTAATAGTGGCTGCGGTATTACTGCTGCTCCATACGCCGCCCGGAGTTCCGTCAGACAATGTAATTGTTGCGCCTCCTGCGCATACATCAGAAGGGCCGGAAATGGTTAGCACAAAAGGATTGGGATTAACCGTTACACCAAGGGTAACATAGTTACTGCAGCCAAAGACATTGGTAAACGTATAGGTAATTGTTGCAGCGCCTACTGATATTCCTGTCACATCGCCGGTCGCCGAAATATCTGCTATACCGGTATTACTGGAACTCCATACACCGCCTGATACAGCATTAGTATAAGTAATAACGCTGTTCAGACATACAGATGTTGTTGTAGCGCCTATAGCCGGAATAAAAGGAAGCGGGTTAACTATTTCAGGAATGGTAGTGAAACAACCTGTAGGCATTGAGTAAGTGATATTATCCGTGCCTGCTGATACTCCGGTTACTATGCCGGTAGCAGCGTCAACTGTAGCTATAGTAGTATTGCTGTTGCTCCATGCGCCACCTGCAAGTGCATTGCTTAATGTATTTGTTAAACCAACACATACACTGTTAATACCGGTAATCGCGCCGGGTGTCTGATTGACCAATATTGGCGTTGTAATAAAACAACTTGTAGGTAAGGTATAAGTAATATTATCTGTACCTGCTGACACACCGGTTACTACCCCGGTAACAGCATCAACGGTAGCAATAGCAGTGTTACTGTTGCTCCAGGCGCCACCTGTTATATCATCAGATAAAGGTGTTATTGATCCTTCACATACTACAGCCGTGCCTGTAATTGGATCCGGTAACGGATTTATTATTATTACAGCGTTACCTGACATATCATTAGTACAGGTAGTGACTGTATTAGTAGCCTGTACCGAATAAGTGCCTGCAGTGGTTTGAAGGCCGAAATCTAAAACACCGCCGGGACTAACAATAGGAGCTCCAACCGCAGTTGACCCATTATATAATTGGTAACTGATACCGGTAGTTGAATTGGCTAAACCAACAGGCACTCCTGCGCCACCGGCACAATAGCTGCCACCGCCTGTAACAGCAAAGACAAGCGGTAATGGATTGGTGCCTACTATAGCATCACCGGTCATATTGCTGGTGCAACCTGTAACCGGATTTGTAGCTACTACAGAATAAGTACCTACTGTTGTTTCTAAACCAATGTTAAATGGGCCGGCAATACCTGTACCGGGTACAGAAGCGCCAATTGGTAAAACGCCCATAATGGGCTGGTAATTTACACCCAGATCAGACCCTGTAAGGCCTATATTAACACCTGTACCACCCACGCAATAGTTACCGCCTCCCGTTACTGTATAAACAGTAGGGTTAGGATTGATAACCACTACAGTGCTACCGGACATATTGCTCATACATAATGTAAGTGCGTTGGTAGCAGACACGGTGTATGTTCCTGCTACTGTCTGTAAGCCAAAGGTAATTGAACTGCCTGTACCCGCTACCGGAAGGCCAACTACTCCACTTCCCCTGAATAATTGATAGTTAACACCTACTTCAGAGCCGGTTAAACCTATAGGAACACCCGTGCCGCCTGCGCAATAACTACCGCCGCCTGAAACATTAAATACAACAGGCACAGGATTAACAATGAATACAGCGCTTCCGGCCATATCATTTTTACATCCTGTAACTGTATTAGTAGCATTTACGGTGTAAGTACCTGCCGTGGTAAATATACCAAAGTCGAGCGCGCCACCTGTTCCTGCCACCGGTGCTCCAACTGTTGAAGATCCATTATATAATTGGTAATTGATACCGGGATCAGAATTGCTAAGCCCGACATGGAAACCTGGGCTGCCTACACACATAGTACCACCGCCGGCTACTGTATAGGCAGTAGGCAGAGGAAGTATGATCACTGTAGCGCTGCCATTCATAACTTTGGTACAACCTGAAATTGCATTGGTAGCAAGCACTGTATAGGTAGCCGCTGTAGTTTGGGGGCCAAAGTCTATTGTGCTGCCTGTACCGGCTACTGCACTACCCATCGGTACAGCGCCATTATATAATTGATAATTAAACCCTACTACAGAACCATCTAAACCAATATGAACACCTGTTCCACCTGAACAATAACTGCCCCCGCCGGTAACATTAAATACAGCCGGTAACGGCAGAATAGTTACAGTAACGGTATTAAGCATATTGTTTGTACAGTTAGTAGTAGTATTTGTAGCAACGACAGAATAAGGCCCGCCGGGGCTTGTGTATAACCCAAAAGTGAGTGCACCGCCTGTACCGGCTAATATAATACCGGGAGTAGCACCATAAAATAACTGGTAGCTAACCCCTAAATCAGAATTGCTTAACCCAATAGGAACGCCCGTGCCACCCGAACAATAGCTGCCACTACCTGCGGTTACTGTATATTGATTTGGTAATAGATTGAT
>JBIOGX010000068.1:0-9718 GCA_044448445.1 Chitinophagales bacterium | reverse complement strand
TCTTTTTTGATCTCGTCCTCATTGGCTACAGGTGGTTCGTCCTGTTTTTGCTGAGGCTGCCGGGCTTGTGGCGGGCGGCTTTGTTGCATTGGCTGTTGCTGTGCCTGCTGCATACGCCTGATTGCAGCAAATGGATCATCATCTGGTCATAAGCCTGCGCCTGCCTGCGCTGTTGCTGCATTACTGACCCGGGTATTACCTGTATGGTAAGTGCGTTAGATTGGTAGGAATGGCCTGCCGCATCCTTTGCCACAACAGGAGGAATGGTAAATGTGCCTTCATGTTTTGGCTGAATAACATAAGTGAGGGAAATACTTTGCGATTGGGTAACTTTATTACCAATAATTGATGTGTTAGAGCTTTGGGATTGGTAGGGGCCGCCTACAATGGTAAAATCGGGAGAAGCAGGGTTGGATATAGATTGCAGATTTTGCGCATCTCTTACCGTGTATTGTACCTGTACCTGGTCTTTGACGCCGATCTTATTGGCGCCGGCCACGGCTGTAAAAACTACGTTTTGAGCAAACCCATGGCAGCAGGCACCTATAACTAACAGGAATAGAATGTTACAACGCCACATATCTTTAATGCGTTTCATTTTTGGGATACCCGCAAATTTAGCTTTAAAGCATGGTGGATAGGGTTAAAACTACGTTAAAAAGCGCCCTTAAATATCACCTTTAACAGGCCTCATAACGATGGTTTCCACATTTGCTCCCGGTGATACGGAATAAGCGCTCCAGATCATGGTAGCTATGTCGGTGGCCTCCATCATACGGGCAGGGTTCACGCCACTGTCATACCAGGATGGAGTGTAAGTAGCTCCCGGGCAGATGGCAGTAACTTTTATACCAAAGGGTTTTAGCTCTTCCCGCAGATTCTCCGAAAATCCCATAGCTGCATATTTGGCGATACCGTAAGAGCCGCCATTAGGGTAGGCCCGTAAACTGGCTATCGAGCACATATTAAAAATATGGCCACCATTTTTCTTTTTCATCACAGGCAGTATTTTACGGGTAAGATAGTATGCTGCATAAAGATTGACGCCCAGCATCGTATCCAGCAGGCCATCAGGTTCTTCCCCTATTGTACCCGGAAGGTACATGCCCGCATTATTTACGAGTATATCTATTTCCGGGAAGTTGGATAATACGGCATCAGCAAAAGCATGGGCTTCTTCTTTTATGGAAAGGTCTGCATTATAAGTGATCACAGATGCATTGGGATATTTTTCATTCCATTCAGCTTTGACAGCCTGCAATTTGTTTTTGTTTCTGGCGCATATAGCCACTGAGAACCCCTCAGCAAGCAGTTTTTCCGCAACGACTTTTCCCATTCCCTGCGACCCGCCTGTTACTATTGCATACGGCATAGTGATATTTTTTAGTTTGTAAGGAACAGTTTAACTTTCCTGTGAAAATGAATAATAACACAAAGGTAGTGATGAACTGGAGTTCCGGCAAGGATGCTGCGCTTGCCTGTCACCTGCTTACGGGGCAAGGGATGGGTAAAGTTACACATTTACTGACTACACTAAGTGAAGAACATGATCGGGTATTTATGCATGGCGTTAGGGAAAAACTGCTTGATACTCAGGCTGAAAGGATGAGGTTACCTTTATTAAAAGTAAAGCTGCCGGCAAGTCCTGATGATACCATATATAAGGAGGCTATGCTGCGAACACTGACCGGCCTGAAAAAAGAGGGTGTAAGCATGGCTGCTTATGGGGATATTTTCTTAGAAGACCTGAAAGTATATCGGGAGCAGCAATTAGCCCAGGTTGGTATGGCCGGCATCTTCCCACTATGGAAAAAGGACACGCGCGACCTTGTACGCCTGGTGGAAGGGTCGGGGATAGAGGCAATCATTGTTTGCGTGAATGAAAAATACCTCGGAAAAGAGTTTTTAGGAAAAAAGATCAATTCTGAATTTTTAGATAGCGTGCCGGGGAATGTTGACCCTTGCGGAGAGAATGGGGAGTTTCATACATTCGTTTACAATGCTCCTTTTTTTAGTTCACCAATACCGATTGTTACCGGAGAGATCGTTCATAAAACGTATAAATCACCAGATGGTGATAATAAATGGGATACAGGTTTTTATTTTTTGGATATTTTTTGCCCTGAAAGGGCGTAATAATTAATCCCATACGTAGCGTTCATCATATTCTACTTTATATTTTTTTAGGAATGCACGGTATTCATCCTGGAATGTTGTTTTGCTATGATGTATATGCTGGTTGGCTATATATTCAATGACTGTATCTACTTGTGATGGATTTACCGAAAATGCTCCGTAACCATCCTGCCAGTAGAAGTTTTTAAGTGATCCCTCTTTTGTTTTTATCCATTTCGAAGAATGGGATTTTACTTCTTCCAATAATTTTACCAAAGCTATTTTCTTAGATAGCATACAGAGTATGTGAATGTGGTCGGTATAACCGCCAATTTTTATAGGTGGACATTCCAGGTTTTTGCAGATGCCACCGAGGTAACTGTATAATTCATCTTCATAGGGTGGGTGAATGAGTGTAGCCCGGTTTTTAGTGCTGAATATGATATGGATGTAGTTTTTTACGAGTGATTGGCTCATGTTATTCTAATTTTATTTCGCCCTTTCAGGGCTGTGTGGTTTCGTTTTTACATTCGATGGGCGTTGCCCATCGCTAACATATTTCGCCCTTTCAGGGCTGTGTGGTTTCGTTTTTACATTCGATGGGCGTTGCCTATCGCTAACATATTGCGCCCTTTCAGGGCTGTGTTTTTTGTTTTTTACATTCGATGGGCGTTGCCCATCGCTGACATATTGTGCCCTTTCAGGGCTTGTTGTTTCGTTTTTACATTTTTGAGCACGTAAAGATAAACCGACAATTCAATGTTTTATTCTGTTTTTTGCCCTGAAAGGGCGTAATATATCAACACAGGGTGCAGCCCTGTGACATCGAAAACTACTTAGTATAGCCCTGAAAGAGCGGAATAATTTTACTTATAAAATTTCCTAAAAGTATAGGTAATTCTGTGTTTTTTTGCTATCTTGTAGTATGTATGATAGCGCAATAAAAATGATATGACAGTAGAAGGAATACAGGGATTTCCTATTCATGAACATGTAAGGCTTAGGCCTGGGATGTATCTTGGAGGTATAGATGGTAAAGCAATTGTTGACCTGGTTTGTAGCCTTATAAAAGAGACAATTAAAATTTACAATAATGCAGAGCTTTTCTTTTCTTTTTCTATAAACGGGAATAACGATTTTTCGTTAGAGATCAATTCTGAGGTAGATGAACAATTAATAATTCAGGAAATTATTGAGAAAGCTAAATCGGATTTATATCGGTTTAAAATACTTCCGCATATTTGCAGCAAACTTGAGATTGAAGGTGAAAATGTGTCATTATTTTTCATTGATGGGGTGGCGCAGGAAACAGGTTTACCGCTAAAAGTTTCAAAAGGAGTAATCATTAATTTTGAGGTAGACACTTCTCTTTTTAGGGATACTACTATTGATTATGCTTATTTGAGTGACACAATTTTTATTATCCCGGTATTGAACCGGAGAACGCAAATACTTATAAAAGATACAAGACAAAAATATCTCAATCAAAATTATTTTTTTGTACCTGAAGGCATTAACTATCTTTTTCAAAGAATCATAAATGACATATTGGGTGGCACCTCTTTTAATATCTCAGAGGATACTGAGATAAATGGAAATACATACCAGATTGCATTGGGCTATCAGGGATGGGCTCCTCATCCAATTATTTTAAGTTTTGCCAATGATATACCAACTAATGGAGGCTCGATTGTTGATGGAGTGATAAATGGACTTATTCTGGCTTGTAAGGATTATGTGAGAGAAAATAACCTTATTGATCATGTTATAAAAAAGAAAAAAATATCGAACGGGCTTATATTAGTCTGCTCAGTAAGAGGTGGCGATTATGATATGAAGGATGGTAATGTACTTGTAAGCCCTGTAATAAAAAAAGAAATATCAAAAATAATTTATCAGTTTATAAGTAAACATTTGAAAAGTAACAAAGCAGATGCAGATAAGTTTTTAGCCCGTTTCGACTCGAAAAGTATGACGAGTATCATGTACTAAAATATTCAACCTATAACTTAACTTTGCACCCGTCAAAACAAATCATCATTTTTAATCATCAAATATCATGGAATTCCGTATAGAAAAAGACACTATGGGCGAAGTAAAGGTGCCTGTGACTGCTTATTATGGCGCACAGACACAGCGCTCAGTTGAAAATTTCAAAATAGCACAGGACATAAACAGAATGCCCATAGAGATCATACGGGCATTTGCCTATCTGAAGAAAGCAGCGGCTATCACTAATTGCCAGCTCGGTGTACTCACGCAGGAAAAATCGGATATGATAGGCAAGGTATGCGATGAGATACTGGAAGGGAAACTCAATAACGAGTTTCCGCTGGTAGTATGGCAGACGGGTTCCGGCACACAGAGCAATATGAATGTAAATGAGGTAGTGGCTTACCGCGGGCATGTGCTCAATGGCGGCAAGCTGACCGATAAAGAGAAATTTATACACCCGAATGATGATGTGAATAAATCGCAGTCGTCTAATGACACTTTTCCGACAGCTATGCACATTGCAGCCTATAAGATGCTGGTGGACGTGACCATACCGGGAATAAAAAAATTGCGCGATACACTCGCTAAGAAATCAAAAGATTACATGCATGTGGTGAAGATAGGACGCACCCATTTTATGGACGCAACGCCGCTCACCGTGGGGCAGGAAATAAGCGGTTATGTATCACAATTAGATCATGGGCTGCGGGCTATAAACAATACACTGGCTCACCTGAGCGAATTAGCGCTGGGCGGCACTGCCGTGGGTACCGGCATCAACACGCCGAAAGGTTATGCTGTAAAAGTAGCGGAGAATATTGCAAAACTTACCGGGCTGCCATTTGTAACCGCTGAAAATAAATTTGAAAGCCTTGCCGCGCATGATGCCATTGTAGAAACGCACGGAGCGCTGAAAACGGTAGCGGTAAGCCTGATGAAAATAGCCAACGACATTCGTATGCTTAGCTCAGGGCCACGTTCCGGTATAGGTGAATTGCATATACCCGATAACGAACCGGGTTCTTCTATTATGCCGGGTAAGGTAAATCCTACGCAGTGTGAAGCGCTTACGATGATAGCCGCACAGGTAATGGGTAATGATGTGGCCATAGGTATAGGCGGCGCTACCGGGCACTTTGAGCTGAATGTATTTAAACCGGTGATGATCTACAACTTCCTGCATAGCGCACGCCTGATAGGTGAGGGTTGTGTATCCTTCAACGATAAATGCGCGGAAGGCCTGGAACCAATTGAAGCCAATATAAAGAAGCATGTCAATAATTCACTCATGCTGGTAACCGCGCTGAATACTAAAATAGGGTATTACAAAGCCGCTGAAATAGCACAGACCGCGCACAAGCAAGGCAAAACCCTGAAACAAACAGCGATAGACCTGGGTTATGTAACTGCTGAACAGTTTGATCAATGGGTTGATCCGAAAGACATGGTAGGGGAAATAAACTGATGAATCTTTCGGGGAAATAAAAATAAAAGGGGCTGCAAATAATGTTTGCAGCCCCTTTTTATTAAAACAATTTTTTTTATTTCTGATTCTGCGATTTGTTTTCTTCTATGGTTGTTTGAGTAACCTTTGATTTAGCAGGCTTTGAAACTTCATAGCCAATTTGTTGAGATTCAGGTTTGCCAAGATCTTTGGGGTCTAAGTATTTGCCCTTGTTGAAAGATTCTTTTTCTACTTCCGGTACCATACGGTGAGCGTTTGCATAAGCATCATGGCGTACGCCGGTTACCTGCCAGCTAACTTCCACATTAGGAGCATTGGTTTTAATAGAAAATTGATTGCCGTGTATCTTTTCGCTGATAATAGCCTGGGCAAAAGTTCCGATCACAGTAAGCTGGTACCGGAAATCTTTGTTCAAAGCTTCGAAATAATCAGGAAAGGTAACAGTAGCAATACCACTTGCATCTGTAGTAATATTTCCGCTATAAATGTTCACCATCTCATCTGATTCTATGCATGAGTGATACAGGTATTTATTATCAGGATCAAGCGGGTGATCAATTTTAAATGATTTACCAAGACCAGACAATGTTCCGCCGATATAAACATTTCCAAAGAAATAACCGGAATAATTGGCGCCCCCACCTGTTGCATTAGCTACTAAGCCATAAGAAGTAAGCGGCCCTGTGGAAAAAGCATTACCGTAAGCACCAACACCTATAGCATATTGATCATTACTATAGCCCGAACCATCTATTCCTCTTGAACTGGCAGTGCCGGTAACTGCACTACTCTGACCAAGCGCCTCCATCCCTACAGCTGTTCCTATCCCTTCAACACCGAAGGTATTATTGTTACCAGCCACATTATATGCATTACCTACCATTGCAGTACCACTATTTGCAGTACCGGTATAATCTGCTTCAACAATGCCATGAGTTGTTGCCGGTGTAGCTATGCTTGTTGTAAACCAACCTGCCACAGTATCTGTAGATGATGTTGCATCTAATGTAGCCCTGGGAGTAATAGTCCCCAACCCTATTTTAGTGCCATTTTGATACATTCCTGAATTACCTATTGCGGTAGCGGAGGTGAATTTTGGAATATAGTTAGTAGTACCGGATACGGTAGGTACCGTTATGGTGGTATTAGTTACACCACTTACTCTTCCCTGTGCGTCTGTGGTAATTACAGGCACTTGTGTTGCAGAACCATAAGTTCCAGGAGTGCCGACATTTGGCAAGCTGATGGTACCTGAAGTAGTGATCGTACCGCCGGAAAGGCCTGTGCCTGCTGTTACAGAGGTAACAGTACCTGCACCGGCTGTAATGGCAGTATTAGTTACACCTGTTACTCTCCCATAAGCGTCTGTGGTAATAACCGGCACTTGAGTAGCAGAACCATAAGTACCTGCTGTACCGGCAGTTGCTAAACCTAATGTACCGGAAGTTGTAATTGGGCCACCTGTTAATTGACCTGCAGTTGTATTAATTGTGGTTACCGTACCTGTACCGCCTGTAATGGTAGTATTAGTTACACCAGTTACTCTTCCATAAGCGTCTGTGGTAATAACCGGTACCTGTGTTGCAGAACCATAAGTGCCTGCAGTGCCGGTGGTTGATAAACTTATAGTACCGGAAGATGTGATTGGGCCACCGGATAAAGGTGCAGCTGTATTAATAGTGGTAACTGTACCGGTACCGCCTGTAATGGTAGTATTGGTTACACCTGTTACTCTTCCATAAGCGTCTGTGGTAAAAACCGGTACTTGTGTAGCAGAGCCATAAGTGCCGGCTGTGCCGGTGGTTCCCAAACCTATTGAGCCTGAAGTAGTGATTGTACCACCGGTTAAAGGTGCAGAAGCAGTAATTGAAGTTAATGTTCCGCCTGATGGTGTAGCCGGAGTCCAGGCAGTCCCGCTCCATTGTAATACCTGGTTGGTGGCAGGAGCAGTAGCGCTGATACTCTCTCCTTGTATTTTCACTACCGTATTTGAACCTATAGGGCCGGTAACATCACCTGCAAGTGTGCCTGCCGCAGGTGTAGCCGGCGCCCATGTGGTTCCATTCCATTGTAATACTTGCCCTGTGGCAGCGCTCTGTTGAGCTATCTTAAGCGGTGTAGCGACAAGTCCGTTACCTGCTAATGTAGCATCAGTTACAGCAACCTGTGTGCCCCAGTTGTCAGCGCTACCGCCTGTAATGGTAGTATTCGTTACAGATGTTACTCTTCCAAAAGCGTCAGTGGTAAAAACCGGTACTTGTGTAGCAGAGCCATACGTGCCGGCAGTACCGGCAGTTGCTAAACCTAATGTACCGGAAGATGTAATTGGCCCACCTGTTAATTCACCTGCTGTTGTATTAATAGTGGTAACAGTACCGGTACCGCCGATTGTAGCCGGCGCCCAATCGGTCCCATTCCATTGCAATACCTGGTTGGTGGTAGGAGCAGTGGCACTGATACTCTGGCCTTGCATTTTCACTACAGTATTTGAACCAATAGGGCCGGTAACATCACCTGCCAGTACGGCGGTAAGGGTAGCCGGCGCCCATGCAGTTCCATTCCATCGCAATATCTGGCCGGTTGTAGCTCCTTGCTGGGCTACTGAAAGCGGTGTAGCGGTAAGCCCATTACCTGCTATTGTAGCATCAGTTACAGCAACCTGTGTGCCCCAGTTGTCACCAACGGCGGTTATAGTTGCGAGTGATACACTGGCTACTCTGCCTTCTACGTCAGTTGTAATTACCGGTACCTGTGTTGCAGAACCATAAGTTCCTGAGGTGCCTACAGCGGGCATACTGATAGTGCCGGCAGTAGTGATTGGCCCACCGGTGAGGCCTGCACCGGTGTTAATAGTGGTAACTGTACCCGTACCGCCTCCGGTAATAGTAGTATTGGTTACACCCGTCACGCGACCCTGAGCATCTGTGGTAAATACCGGAACCTGTGTAGCTGAACCGTAAGTTCCCGGAGTACCTAAACTGGGCATATCAATAGTTCCTGTAGTGGTGATTGTACCACCCAATAGGCCTGCACCGGCAGTAACTGAGGTCATGCCACCTCCAGCAGGCCCGGTTGGGCCTGTTGGACCAGTCGGCCCGGTGGGCCCTGTTGCTCCTGTAGCGCCAGTCGCTCCTGTAGCACCGGCTGGACCAGCCGGTCCTGTTGGTCCTGCAGGACCATTAGCTGAGTACAAAGAATAAGGTACGCTCAATAATTGTGATGCGCCGAGGCTGGTATAACTGCTGCCGCCGGCAGGGTCTATTTCCACCTGCATCCATTTAGTACCTGTGCCCCATACCACACCGGCGAAAGTGCCTATTGTTGCTGTGCCGGCGCCTATGGATACATTATATAAGCCAAAAGTGTTTGTGGTGACACTTTGCTTTTCCTGGTAAACAGATGTACCTGTAGCAGATCCATCATGAACTGTGAGCCGTAAACTGATATTGGTGTTTGCCAGCGGTGATCCGGCAGCGTTTCTTGCTACGCCCTGGTAATTCATCAGATTGGGTACCTGTGCCCATGCGGCTACGCCTGCAAAAAGTATATAGGCAAGTGTGAGTAATATCTTTTTCATTATTTTTTAGTTTTAGTTTTATGTTGAATAATTATTTTAATTTTTCGATTTTAAAAGAGGTCATTTCTTCTGAAGCTCCATCAGACTTAAAGGATACTTCCAGCAGGTAAGTGGCCGCGGCAAGTTCTGAAATATTCAGTTGTTCCAGCGTTATTCCCTGTTGTATCTCTGTATTATGGTTAATGATCATTCTGCCGGTCATATCCATGAGCCTGTAACTAAGCTCCCCTTGTATGGCAGCGGTATATTTCAGGTTCACAATGGTGTTTGCAGGATTAGGGAAAACCTGTATGTGCTCTGCGGCTGATACACTCTGTACGCTTGTCCCGGTTTTGTTATTTTGCAGTAGCCCTTGAGTAATTATTACTGAAGAACCGGTAAAAGTGCTGACCAGTGTCAGTTCTCCAATAGACCAGTCAAAGAGGGTGCTGCCTATAGTGCCGGAGCTACCGGAAACATTGATAGTGCTTGGCCTAATGCTTTGTCCCCGTACGTTTGGCAAACCCAAGAGCCAAACTAATACACACATTGGCGCGAAAATTTTTTTCATAAGATTTTTTTTTGCG
>JBIOGX010000067.1:0-9926 GCA_044448445.1 Chitinophagales bacterium | reverse complement strand
TTTATATCCCCTTACACTCATGCTAAATAAATTATGGGGATAAAGCAAATACCTATAAACAGATTTATTAAATGGCTTGAAAGCAGAGGGCTGCAATATATAAGAACTACCGCCTCTCACGATCATTACAATTATCCGGCAAGAGACCCAAGAAGATTAACGAGAAATATTACCGTTCGTACTAAAGATAAGGACATCCCACAATTTCATATCCACACTAATTTGCAAACATTAGGCATATCAAAAGCGGATTTTGAAAAAGAGATAAAAGCGTTTTAAAATAATTTTCGTTCCAGTCATTGAGTAATTGAGATATTGAGTAATTGAGCCATTCACAAATGAAGATCGCCATAATAGGTGCGGGCGCTGCGGGTTGTTTTGCTGCGGCTAATATTCCTTACCAACAAGGCGTAGAGGTGGCCGTATTCGAGAAAACAGGTAAAGTATTGCAGAAGGTAAAGGTATCAGGCGGGGGCAGGTGCAATGTGACCCATGAATGTTTTGATATTCCTGAATTACTTACCCGATACCCCCGTGGCAAACAGCTTTTAAGAAAATCCTTATACTTATTCGGGCCGCAGCAAACCATAGAATGGTTTGAGAAAAGAGGCGTAAAACTAAAAACAGAACCTGACGGGCGGATGTTCCCGGTAACTGATAACTCGCAAACAATCATAGACTGTATCTGGCAGGAAATGATGCGCAATAAGGTGCAGGTGTTTTATCATAAATCAGTGGCTTCAATAACACCTCCCTCACAAAGTACAAACGGTTGTTTCGTGATCCATTTTGCAGATACATCCGTTTATAGCGCCGATGCTATATTGATTGCCACAGGTGGATTTCCAAAGGCTGAGCAGTACAATTGGATAACAGCGCTTGGGCATACCATACAATCGCCTGTACCCTCTCTTTTTACATTTAATATTCCCAAACACCCTATTACAGAACTGATGGGACTTAGTATGCCAGACGCGACTATAAAAATAGCAGGAACTAAGATCATACAACATGGGCCATTGCTGATCACGCACTGGGGTATGAGCGGTCCTGCTGTATTAAAAACATCCGCTATCGCTGCACGGGAACTGGCAGACCGAAACTATGAATTTCAAATAATAGTGCACTGGCTTGGAGGTATTACCGATGCAGATATGCGGGAGATCCTTGTAAGGTTAAGAAAAGAACAAGGCCGCCAGTTTATCCAAAATAAAAATCCCTTCAACCTTCCCCGCAGATTGTGGGAATACCAATTGCAGCAATGCGGTATCACGGAAAATACGCGGTGGGGCGAACTGCCTGCTGCCGCACAGAATAAATTAACAGAACGCCTGCTGCGGGACATTTACCAAGTTAAAGGCAAAACTACATTTAAGGAGGAGTTTGTAACCTGTGGTGGCATTACCCTGTCAGAAATAGACCCCCAAACAATGCAAAGCCGTATAGTACCCGGATTATATTTTGCCGGTGAGATAATGGATGTTGACGGCATAACCGGCGGCTACAACTTCCAGCACGCATGGAGCAGCGGATGGATAGCGGCGAAAAATATTCTTGAGAGAAATACTCTTTAAATACAATAGTGCCCCTTGTGAAAAACCTTTGTATCCTTGGTGGTAAAAAGTAAATGTAAACAGAGCCCGTTATAATAAAAAATAATGAACCATACATTTACAGTAAAAAATCATCTGTTATGACTGAAAATGAAATCGCAAAAATCGTTTTTGATAAAGGCCTGATAATTCACAGAGCATTAGGCCCGGGACTCCTGGAAAGCGCATATGAAGAATGTCTTTTCTATGAATTAAAGAAACATGGTTTAATGGTAGAAAATAAATTTATCATTGAAATAAAATCTGTAGAATCATTAAATGATTTACACATGGCTCAAATTCTTACCTACTTAAAACTATCAAACTGCAAGCTTGGTTTGCTTATAAATTTTAATACTGTACTTTTTAAAGATGGTGTTAGACGTGTGATACATGGGACATTATGATTAGTTAATTTAACCACTAAGGGCACAAAGTAAAAACACAAAGGGCACTATAACTACTTTGTGAACCTCGTGAAACCCTTGTGACCCTTGTGGTAAAAATGTAACCACAAAGGACACAATGGAGAAAACACAAAGGGCACTATTGGTATTGTTTTGTATAATTTCATATTTCGCAACAAACAATTTCTATCTTTACTATCCATGAACATTGCATTAATCGGTTATGGTAAAATGGGGCATGCTATAGAGCAGGTTGCTATTCAGCGGGGGCATAGCATTGTACTGCGCATTACCTCTGCCAACAGACAGGAACTGGACGCAATACATCTGCAAGCTGTGGACGTCGCTATAGAGTTTACCAGTCCTGAAGCTGCAAAAAATAATGTATTAGAATGTCTTAGCACCGGTGTCAGTGTTATTAGTGGCACAACAGGATGGAATGATGGGATACCGGAAGCGCAGGCTATGGCCAAAAAACAAAAATCCGCTTTCCTGCACGCTTCTAATTTCAGTATAGGAGTAAATATTTTCTTTGAGGTCAATAAGCTGCTTGCATCACTTATGGACGGGCGAAAAGAATATAACATCATCATAGAAGAAACACACCATACCCGGAAAAAGGATGCACCCAGTGGCACAGCCATTACGCTGGCCGAACAGATCATACAAAACCTGGAAGGCAAAAGAAACTGGATATTAAATAACCTCGATGAAGCTGGTAGTATCCCGATCATTTCTCACCGCCTGGAAAATGTGCCCGGCACACACAGGGTTAGTTATTCTTCGCCTGTTGATGATATTGAGATTATACATACAGCCCATAACCGCGATGGCTTTGCACTCGGGGCTGTATTAGCTGCAGAGTATATTAAGGGGAGAGAAGGTGTATTTTCCATGAAAGATGTACTGGGTATAAAATAGTCTCGGTTAATTATTACATTTGATAAAACGTATTCTTATGAAACAGCTTTTGACAATTTTAATCGCTACAGTTTCAATCTTTATGACCCCTTCATGTAAAGAAGTTGCTGAAAATGATGGAAAAACATTAATAATACAAGACAGCCTTAATAGTGTGTTACCTACCTGGCAAGCACTAAAGATAAAAGTAGAAGATAATAGAACACGAATGACCATAGTAGTTGGTGATGCTACATTTTACAAAGCATCAAATGAGGTAAAAAGCAAAAAAGCAGAAGACTTGGGTAAAATGATCCTACGTATATATGGCAAAGATAACTACCTCGAAAAAGGAAATCTAATAGTTACCAAAGATATCCATAACACGTCGGAAACCCCTGAAGATGGTATTAACACACCAATTGATTTCACTGAGTTGAAGAAGGTGGTTTACCCAGCTAAATAAAAATGTTTGTAATAGCAACTGTGCATAAAATCAGCAATCCTGTTAAATTAATGGTTTCCTTTAGGGTTCAGGGTTTTAAGTACTCATCAAAGTAATCACTGATCTTCTGCATCAGGTGTACCCTATCCTTGCCTCTCACATTATGCTCATAACCGGGATACACAAAGTAGTCAACCTGCACATTTTCATCAACACATTTTTTAAGAAAGTTAATGCTATGCTGCCATACGACGGTATTATCGTTGGTTCCATGTATCAGCAATAATTTTCCTTTCAGGTTTTTTACCTTGTCAAGAAGGTTTGCATTTTCATAGCCTTCCGGGTTATCTTCAGGAGTATCCATGTAGCGCTCTGTGTACATGACCTCATACATTTTCCAGTCCATTACCGGGCCGCCTGCTACAGCGCACTTGAATACTCCCGGATGCTTCAGCATTAGCGAGGTGGTCATAAAACCGCCATAGCTCCAGCCATGTATGCCCATCCTGCCGGCATCCACATAAGATAGCGATTTCAGATAATCCACGCCCTTCAACTGATCTTTCATTTCTACATCCCCCAACCTGCGGAAGGTTGCCTGTTCAAAATCAAGCCCCCTGTTCCAGCTTCCCCTGCCATCCATTGTAAACACAATATATCCATGCTGCGCCATGTATTCATACCACAGATTGCCGCTTTCAGGAAACGAATTATGTATGAGCTGCACATTGGGGCCGTTATACAGGTAAACAATAACAGGGTATTTTTTAGTACTGTCGAAATTAGTTGGCAGGATAAGTTTTCCATATAATGGAGTAACACCATCAGCAGCTTTTATGATCACATTCCGTATTTGAGGGCGGTCATATCCGGCAAGCGGATCAGCAGCTTTTATCAGTTCTTTGGAAAAGGAGCCATCAGTTGCATATATACTGCTGGTTTTAGGTATGCCAGCACCACTATATACATCGAGAACATACTTGCCATCTTCACTACATAAAGCGTTATGCATACCCGCACCTTTATCAATGCGCGCTATATTACCATTATCAATACTAACTGAATAAATGTGCTTTTCAATAGGTGATTCTTTTGAAGCAGTAATGATTAATTTTTTGTCGGACGCATTGGTACCTGCAATTTCATTTACTACCCATTTACCACTTGTGAGCTTGCGGATAAGCCTGCCATCGGTATTATAAAGATAGAGATGTTCGTAACCATCCCGCTCACTCCACCATATAAATTCATTATCCTTACCGGGTATAAATGTCAGGGAATGTGTAGGGTGAACATACTTTGGGTTTGTCTCTTCAAATAGAGTCTTTATTTTCTCACCGGTTTCAGCATTGTATTGATTGAGCCAAAGATGGTTTTGGTCGCGGTTAAGGATAGCTATGTAAATATTTTTCCCGTCCGGGCTCCATGTTACAGCAGTAAGATAATGATCCTTGTTTGGTGTACCCGTTTTCATTACAACCGTTTTGCGGGTTGCAGGATCAAAAACACAAAGTGTTACTTCATGAGAAGTTCCTCCAGCCATAGGATATTTTATATTCTCACTCCTTGCAGGCACGGTATCCCATTTAATTATAGGATAGTCTTTAACCATAGTCTGGTCCATGCGGTAATAGGCTACGTAATTGCCCTTGGGAGAGAAGAATATTCCCTTGTCAATACCGAATTCTTCACGGTGAACTGATTTCCCGCAAACAATATCTTTATTTGCTTCTGCCGTTACCTGTATCTTTTCTTTGTCATACAGCCATAAATTATTGTCAAGGGTATAAGCGATTTTCCTGTTTTTATCAACGGTAATATTCTCAGCTTGCTCCGGCAGGATTGTCCATGTAGCCCAACTGAATTCATGTCCCGACAAGGTACCAAGTATAACATCCTTACCATTTACAAAATAAGCATTGTCTTTATCAAGCCACTTTATAGCCGGAATAACAGCTACCTTGCCCTGATACTTTCCCTGCGCAATGACAGATGTATTTGCTCCATCTTTAGTTGCAAAATCAATTGATCTCCAAACGTCCTGCCCGTTTTCCTTCTCAGTCTGCCAAAAATTTCCCGTCCCCGGCTGCCACGAAGCGTTTTTAATACTCTTTGGCGCTAATGTGGTAGCCATCCCATTAGTTGCCTCCGCTATTGTAAATTGTTTTTTCTGCGCAAAGGAATAAGTGGAGATGATGAGGACGCCCAATAACAGGCTGATCTTTCTTTTATACATGGCTATGAATTAACGAGGCAAACATAATTTTAAAAAGGCGAACAGTTTAAAACAAATAATACTTTTTGCAATAAAAAAGCCCCCCGAAAGTTTCAGGAGGCTTTTGCTAAAAATAAGTTTAATCCGGTTTATAACTGGTCATAGATCGGCGCATCAACATTTCGTTGCACACCATAATACTGGTATGTTTTACGATGGTAGCCTTTCTTTATGTATATATCCGTATCAATATCTTCAGGTATGGTTACCCATGATTGACGTTTATTGAGCAGCCAGCGATAAATACATACTGTATTAGCGCCACGGCGTGTCAGTGCATAGAACTGAAGGTGCTTTTGTGTATAGCCGTTTTTAAGCATCGCATCATCAGAAAATTCATCTTCACAAACAGTAATATGCGCCCTGGTCACAGGATTTGCCCAACCATTCACAGCTACGCGGCCAGGTCCCGGGGTACGGTATGCCCAAAACAAGAGGGTCTTATCTGTCCAGCCCCAGTTTATTAATTGTCCGTCCTGGTATTCGCCGTCAGCTACAGTAACATATTGTTGGTCTTCGGGAATAAACCAGCGAAATACTCTCACAAGATCTTCTTGCGCAAAGCTCTTATTACCGAATAATAACGCCGCCAGTACTGTTGTAACTACAATGATAGTTCTTTTCATGTTTGATCTCATTTTTCAAAATCGAACCCAAAATACATAAAAATTTTGTTGCCTTGCAAATTATTATCCCAAATTTTTTTTTTACGGTTCATTACCTATCATTAATTCTTGTTCAAATGCTGTGTTTGGCGTAGCTTTGACCCCTTATGTGCCATCGTGACAGTAAAAAAACAATTGCATGGTTTTTGATAGCCTATCAGGGTTATTATTTGTAAAATGGCTCTTTTTATTTATAAATTTTATTTATATTAAATTTTAGAATTAATAAATCATTAAAATGATCGGAATTCTTTCAAAAATATTTGGCGGCAGCAAGTCTGATAAAGATGTAAAACGCCTCGAACCCGTTGTAGCCCAGATAAACCGCATATACAGCGAATTGCAATCTTTATCTAATGACGAGCTGCGTAATAAAACCCATGAGTTCCGGCAGCGGATACAGGAGCATTTAAAAGATATTGACCAACAGATCGCAAATAAAAAGGCCGAATCTGAAGCGGAAAATACGGAGGATATCCAATCCCGTGAAGCTATTTACAACGAAGTTGACAAGCTCGTAAAAAAACGTGATGAACTGATAGAAGAAATATTGCGCATTATTCTTCCTGAAGCCTTCGCCGTGGTAAAGGAAACCGCCCATCGCTTCAAAGAGAATACAGGCCTCATAGCTACAGCTACTGACCATGACCGAAATCTGGCCGCAGTAAAAAGTAACGTAATTATTGACGGAGATAAAGTTATCTATAAAAACACCTGGGATGCAGCCGGAATAACGGTTACCTGGAATATGCTCCATTATGATGTGCAGCTTATAGGCGGTATGGTACTGCATGACGGCAAGATTGCAGAAATGGCGACAGGTGAAGGTAAAACCCTTGTATCCACGCTTCCCGCATACCTCAACGCCCTTGCAGGTGAAGGGGTGCATATCGTTACGGTAAATGATTACCTCGCCCGCCGCGACCAGGAATGGAACGGCCCATTGTTTGAATTTCTTTTTCTTACTACCGATTGTATAGATAAGCATGAACCAAATTCCTTCGAGCGCCGCCGGGCTTATTTTGCTGATATTACTTATGGCACAAATAATGAGTTCGGTTTCGACTACCTCCGCGACAACATGGTGCACCACCCGGAGGAAATGGTACAGCGTAAACACCACTACGCCATGGTGGATGAGGTGGACAGCGTATTGATAGACGACGCCCGTACCCCTCTTATTATTTCCGGCCCTATACCCAAGGGCGATGAACAGCAATTCCATGCTTTAAAGCCCCGTATAGAAAGGCTGCTGGAAGCCCAGCGAAAAGTAGCTAACCACAGCCTCACCGAAGCCAAAAAACTCATTGCCGATGGCAAATCGGATAAGGATGCCGGGGGATTATATTTATACCGCGCTTTCCGCGGCTTACCTAAAAACAGCGCCCTCATTAAGTTCCTTAGTGAAGAAGGCAACCGCCAGTTATTACAAAAATCAGAAAATTACTACATAGGTGAGCAGCAGCGCAATATGCCTAAGGTGGACGCCGAACTTTATTTTGCTATTGATGAAAAGAATAACAGCGTTGACCTGACTGATAAAGGTATTGCACTGATAACAGGCGCAGGCGAAGACCCTAACTTCTTTATCCTTCCTGACATAGGCAGCGAACTTGCCGAAATAGAAAAACTGGGAATAACATCCGAAGAAAAGACACAGCGCAAAGACGCCTTGCTGCAGGATTACGCTATAAAGGCCGACCGTATCCATTCCGTACAGCAATTACTTAAAGCATATACCCTCTTCGATAAAGACGTGGAATATGTGGTAATGGAAGGCAAGGTGAAAATAGTGGATGAGCAGACCGGGCGTATTCTCGATGGCCGCCGTTATAGCGACGGATTGCACCAGGCTATAGAAGCCAAAGAAAATGTGCAGGTAGAGGCCGCCACACAAACGTTTGCGACCGTTACGCTCCAAAACTATTTCCGTATGTTCCACAAGCTGGCCGGCATGACCGGTACGGCGGAAACGGAAGCAGGTGAGTTTTGGCAGATATACAAACTGGATGTGGTGACCATCCCTACCAACCTGCCTGTAACCCGTAAAGACCAGCAAGACCTTGTATATAAGACCAAGCGCGAAAAATATAAAGCATCCATTGATGAAATAGAAGCATTACGCAGCATTGGCCGCCCGATATTGGTGGGTACTACTTCTGTAGAAGTATCTGAATTGCTGAGCAGGATGTTGCAGCAAAAGAAAATACCTCACAACGTACTCAACGCCAAGCAACATGCACGTGAAGCCCAGATAGTAGCAGAAGCGGGTTTATCAGGAGCCGTTACTATTGCCACCAATATGGCAGGCCGTGGTACCGATATTAAGCTCGGACCTGGAGTAAAGGAAGCAGGAGGGCTCGCTATCATAGGTACAGAACGACATGAGAGCCGCCGTGTTGACCGCCAGTTGCGTGGCCGTGCAGGCCGCCAGGGCGATCCGGGATCCTCACAGTTTTTCGTATCGCTGGAAGACGACCTGATGCGCCTGTTCGGTTCAGAACGTATCGCTTCCCTGATGGATAAGATGGGACATAAGGATGGCGAGGTATTGCAACATAGCATGATCTCTAAGTCCATAGAGCGGGCACAAAGGAAAGTGGAAGAAAACAACTTCGGCATGCGTAAAAACCTGCTCGAATATGATGATGTGATGAACGCCCAGCGTGATGTTATCTACAAACGCCGCAGCCACGCATTATTTGGCGAGCGGCTTTCCATAGACCTCGACAATGCCATGTATTCGGTATCCGTTGGACTTGCAGAGCAGTTTGCAGAGCATCGTGACCTGGCAGCCTTTAAGCTGGAGGTAATGAAGCATCTCGTAATAGAGCCTGAAATAAATGCAGAAGATGCTGCAAAAGCAGACCCGAATGTAATCGGTGAGCAACTATACCACCAGGTAAAAGACTTTTACAACCGCAAAGTACAGGCTATCCGAGACCAGATGCTGCCCACCCTGTCGCAGATATGGAAAGATAACGGAGACAGGATAGATAATATAATGGTTCCCTTCACCGACGGAATACGGGGCATGCAGGTATATGTGGGGCTGAAGGAAGCAGTTGACAACCGGGCACAACCCGTGATCCAGTCGCTCGAAAAAAATATTACACTGGGGATGATAGATGATGCATGGAAAAACCACCTCCGCGCTATGGACGACCTGCGTCAATCAGTGCGCATGGCCTCTTATGAGCAGAAAGACCCGTTACTGATCTATAAGTTTGAAGCATTTAACCTGTTCAAGCAGATGATGCTGGAAACCAACCGTGATATCATTTCCTTTTTGCTGCGCGCAGGTATCCATATCCAGGAAGCTCCGCCGCAGGCGGCACGTATGCCATCGCCTCATACCGACATGAGTAAGATGCGCGTGAACAAAGCGCAGGTTGACGCCGCAGGGCAGGACTATGCAGCCGATGAAAATGATTATTATACCGAAACCCCGGATGCCCCGCCAACAAAACGCGCCCCTGTACAGGCGGGTCCTAAAATAGGCCGGAATGATCCCTGCCCATGCGGTAGTGGCAAAAAATATAAAGCCTGCCATGGAAAGGGGTTGGCTGGCTAAGGGGTTAACCTGCCTGCCGGCAGGCAGGTTGGTTAAAAAGTTAATTGGTTAATAGGTTTATATAAATA